>NZ_NGFP01000061.1 GCF_002149035.1 Streptosporangium minutum | reverse complement strand
CCCCCCATCCCTCGCGCTCTCGTGCCCCGGCACGTGGCGATCGTGATGGACGGCAACGGCCGGTGGGCCAAACAACGCGGCCTGCCGCGCACCGAGGGTCACAAGGCGGGCGAGGCGTCGCTCTTCGACGTCATCGAGGGAGCGATCGAGCTCGGCGTCCCCTACCTGTCGGCCTACGCCTTCTCCACCGAGAACTGGAAGCGCTCCCCCGACGAGGTCCGCTTCCTGATGGGGTTCAACCGCGACGTCATCCGCCGCCGCCGGGACGACCTCCACGCCATGGGCGTGCGGGTCCGCTGGGCCGGCCGTCCGGGCCGGTTGTGGAAGAGCGTCATCCAGGAGCTGCAGGACGCGGAGAGGATGACCGAGGGCAACTCCACACTGACCCTGCAGTTCTGCGTCAACTACGGCGGCCGCGCCGAGATCGTGGACGCGGCGCTGCGCCTGGCGCAGGACATCGCCGCCGGGCGGGTCAGGCCGGGCCGGGTGAAGGAGGAGACCTTCGCCCGCTACCTGGACGAGCCGGAGATCCCGGACGTCGACCTGTTCCTGCGCTCCTCGGGTGAGCAGCGCACCTCCAACTTCCTGATCTGGCAGACGGCCTACGCCGAGATGGTCTTCCTCAACCGCCTGTGGCCCGACTTCGACCGCCGGGACCTGTGGGAGGCCTGCGAGACCTACGCCAAGCGCGACAGGCGGTACGGCGGAGCCCTGCCGAACGCGGTTGCAGAATAATGTCACGTTCCGGGTGACGCCGGCCCGCTGAGAGGCGCACCCGGATGGCCGTCAGGATCGAACGCCTGGGCCCCGTCACCACCGTCGTCCCGTCCCGGCCCGCGGTGGTCGGCGGAGGGTGGCCTCAGGCGCGGCGGCGGGCCCGGTAGGCCGCGACGTGCATGCGGTTCCCGCAGGTACGGCTGTCGCAGTAGACCCGGGAGCGGTTGCGCGACTCGTCCACGAAGACATGGCCGCAGTCGGGTGCCGAGCAGGTGCGCAGGCGCTCCCACTCACCCTCGACGAGCAGGTGGGCCAGTGCGACGCCCAGGTCGGCCGAGAGGTGCTCGCTGAGGGAGGCGCCGGGGGCGAAGTAGTGGACGTGCAGGGCGTGGCCGTCGTGCTCGGTCAGGCGCGGGGTGATGCGGGTGCCGCTCAGCAGCGTGTTCAGCCGGATGACCGCGGTGGCCTGGTCGGGGGCGGTGAAGACCTTGTGGAAGGCCTCGCGCAGGGCGCGCACCTGGCCCAGGTCCGCCTCGCCGAGCTCGCCGACGCCGCTGACCTGCCGGTTCTCCACGAATTCAGTCAGTTGCTCCAGATCGGTCAACTTGTCTTCGCCCCCGGTGGAGGGAGAGGTGTTGACGAGGTCGACCACAGTGGCGAGCGAGTACACCATGTCATGTCCAAATGGCATGTTGCCTCCTGTTGAATGCGGTTCTAACGTGGGGGGCGCGTACGGCGGCTCGCCGTCTCGGAAGCGTATCTCTCCGGCGCGTGTTCGGGGGCCCGTCGTGACCGCACACCGCCGCACCGTCCTGGCCGCCGTGACCGGAGCGGCGGTCATCGCGACGTCGGCCACGCTCGTCCGCCTGTCAGGTGAGCCCGCCGCGATCTCGGCACTGTTCCGGTGTGCCTACGCGCTGCCGTTCCTGGCGATTCTCGCCTGGCGGGAGGGCCGCCGGCTCGGCCCGATGGCGGCCCGGCGGCGCGCGCTCGCCTGGCTCGCGGGCCTGATCCTCGGCCTGGACCTGCTGCTGTGGCACCACAGCATCGACTACGTCGGCGCGGGCCTGGCCACCGTGCTGGGCAACCTGCAGGTGTTCGTGGTCGCGTTCGCGGCCTGGGCCCTGCTGCGCGAGCGGCCCCCCGCCCGGCTCCTGGTCGCCGCCCCCGCCGTGTTCGCGGGCGTGGTGCTGATCTCCGGCCTGTTCGACGCCGCGGCCTACGGCTCCGACCCCCGTCTCGGTGTGATCCTCGGCGTGGCCACCGCGCCGGCCTACGCGGCCTTCATGCTGATCCTGCGCGGCTGCTCGGAGGAGGGCCGCCGGAGCGCCGGGCCGCTGGCCCACGCGGTCGCGTCCGCCACGGTGCTGATCGCTCTGGCCGGCCCCCGGCCGGGCGCCGCCGGTCTCACCCCGCACTGGCCCTCGCACGGCTGGCTGCTGCTGCTCGCGCTCGGGCCCCAGGTGCTCGGCTGGGGGCTGATCACCTACGCGCTGCCCCGCCAGCCCGCGGCCCTCACCGCGCTGCTCCTGCTCATCCAGCCCGCGGGGACGCTCGCGCTGTCCGCGCTGGCGCTGGGGGAGCGCCCGTCGGCGGTCCAGCTCGCCGGGTGCGCGGTGATCGCCCTCGGCGTCCTGTACGGCTCCCGCCCGGAGCGGAGCCCGCGTACGCCCCCGTCCCGAGCCCTGGACGGCGGGGCGGCCCGCGCCGGCCGCCCGCGCCCTCAGGCCCGGCTCGGCACTCCCGCGGGCTTGGCGGCGGCCGAGGAGCAGGAGGCGCAGGTGCCGAAGACCTCGACCGTGTGAGTGATCCCGGTGAAGCCGTGCTCGGAGCCGACCGCCTCGGCCCAGCGCTCCACCGCCGGCCCGGCCACCTCCACGGTCCGCCCGCAGCGGCGGCAGACCAGGTGGTGGTGGTGATCGCCGCTGGCGCACGCGCGGTAGACCGACTCTCCGTCGTCGGTCCTGAGCGTGTCGACATGGCCGCTGTCGGCGAGTGCCTGGAGCGCCCGGTAGACCGTGGTCAGTCCGATCTTGGCGCCTTCCGCGCGCATCTCGGCGTAGACGTCCTGCGCGCTGCGGAAGCCCTCGCTCTGGCGGAGGATTTCATGGACGGCATCACGTCTGTTGCTCATGGGCTGGACTCCTGTGGTCGGCTTCGGCGTACGAATCTACCGAGCCCGAGGGCCAGGACGAACCCTGCGAGGGCCACGATCACGATGATGGCGCCCGGCGGGACCTCGATGTAGAACGAGGAGGTCAGCCCGCCCACCGTGGAGATCATCCCGAAAAGCATGGAGAGCGCCATCGTGCTCCTGAAACCCCGGGTGAACTGCTGGCTGGTCGCCACCGGGACCACCATCAACGCGCTGACCAGCAGCAGCCCCACCACGCGCATGGCGATGACCACGGTCAGCGCGGCGGTGACGGCGATCAGCAGGCTCAGGAAGCGGACCGGCAGGCCACTGGCCCTGGCGACCTCCTCGTCCTGGCAGAGCACGTAGAGTTCGCGTCCGAAGAAGGCCACCATGCCGAGCACGGCGGCCGCCAGCAGGCCGATCACCCACACGTCCTGGGTGCTGACGCTGCTGATCGAGCCGAACAGGTAGGACATCAGGGTGGCGTTGCTGCCGCCCGGGGCAAGCGAGATGAGCAGCACGCCTCCGGCGATGCCGCCGTAGAACAGCAGCGCGAGCGCCACGTCGCCGCTGGTCCTGCCGCGCGCGTGGACCAGCTCGATCGCCACGGCGCCGAGCACCGAGACGGCCACCGCGGTCAGCACGGGGGCGGTGCCCGTCAGGAAGCCGAGCGCCACGCCGGTCAGCGCGACGTGCCCGATGCCGTCGCCCAGCAGCGCCAGGCGGCGCTGCACGATGAACGTGCCGATCGCCGGGGCGGCCAGACCGACCAGGAGGGCGGCGATCAGCGCCCGCTGCATGAAGTCGAACTGCAGAAGGTCGATCACGATGTGGGTCTCCAGTCGAGCGGGCTCGCGGGCTTCTCCTCGGCGTGCGGATGCACGTGGTCGTGGCCGGGCAGCGCGTGCGCGCCGACGGCATGGGGCGGCGGGCCGTCGTGGCAGACGAATCCGTCCCTGAGCACCACCGCGCGGGTGATGAGCGGCTCCAGGGGGCCGAGCTCGTGGGCCACCAGCAGGACCGTCTTGCCTTGATCGACGAGCGTGGACAGGGTGTCGGCCAGGAGCTGCTGGCTCTGGGCGTCCACGCCCGCCGTGGGCTCGTCCATGACGAAGGTGTCGGGCTCCCCGGCGAGGGCGCGGGCGATCAGCACCCGCTGCTGCTGCCCGCCGGACAGGGCCTGGACCGGGTCCGCGGCGCGGTGGGCCATGCCGACGGTCTCCAGCGCCCTTTCGGTCGCCTCGCGGTCGGCCGGGCTGGTCGGGCGGAGCCGTCGCTGCCTGGCGATCCTGCCCGAGGCGACGACCTCGCGGATGGTCGTCGGCACGCCGCCGCCTACCGAGAGCCGCTGGGGCACGTAGCCGATCCGCCACCACTCGCGGAAGCGGGCGGGCGGCGCGCCGTACAGGAGGGTCGAGCCGCCGGAGAGCGGCGTCAGGCCGAGCAGGGCGCGGATGAGGGTGGATTTGCCCGACCCGTTCGCGCCGAGCACGGCCACGACCTCACCGGGTTTGACGGTCAGGTCGATGCCGCGGAGCACCGGGCGGCGGTCCAGGCTGACCTGGCCGCCGCTCATGGTGAAAACTGCCTGGTTGGATGTCACGTGTTGCCTTTACGAGCAGCTGAGTGCCGCCTGAAGTGCGGTGAGGTTCTGGCGCATGGCGGACAGGTAGTCGCCGCCCGCCGGCTGGCTCTCGACCGGGTCCAGGACCGCGGTCTTGGCGCCGACCTCCTGGGCGAGGACCTCGGCGACCTTGGGGCTGACGAGGGTCTCGGTGAAAATCGTAGTCACTTTCTCCTGCTTGGACACTTTCGCCACTTCGGCCAGCCGGGCGGGGGAGGGTTCGGCGTCCGGGTCGAGGCCGCTGATCCCGATCTGGCGGAGCTTGTAGCGGTCGGCGAGGTAGCCGAACGCGCCGTGGCTGGTGACGATGGCGGTGGAGGCGCACTTGCTCAGCCCCCGCGCCAGCTCGCCGTCCAGGACGCCGAGATCGGCGGCGGTCTCGGCGGCGCGGTCCCTGTAGCCCTGCGCGTGCGCCGGGTCGGCGGCGGCGAGCTTCTCGCCGAGCAGGGTCGCGACGGTCGCGAAGCGGGACGGGTCGAGCCAGAGGTGCGGGTCGTAGGCGACCTCGTGGCCGTGCTCCTCCTCGCCCGCGTGCTCCTCCTCGCCGGCGACCGCCGGGAGGGTCCTGACCGCCGCCGCCGCGTCGAAGCCCCGGTCGGCGGCGTGCTGCTCGACCGCCTCGTCCACGGCGGGCTGCACGCCCTTGATGTAGGCGACCAGGCTGGTCTTCTCCAGTCCGGCCACCTGGATCGGCGTCAGCTCCAGGTCGTGCGGCTCGACGCCGGGCTTGGTCAGGCCCGTGACGGCGACGTCGGGGCCGCCCACCCGCTCGACCAGCCACTGCAGCGGATACATGGCGGCGGTGACGTCGGTCCTGCCTCCCGGCGCGCCGCCTGGCCGGGCGGAGTCGGCTGAGCCGGAACCGCAGGCGACGGTGGTGGCGAGAACGGTCGTGAGGGCAAGCAGACCCGCGCCACGCATACGTATACGTCGGGAAAAGTCGGACAACATGTCCACCAGTATGCGTGCAAATGAAAACGGTTGTCAAAACCGTCCTAGAAGGCGCCGAACCGGTCGGCCGCCAGAAGCAGCAGGAAGGTGAGGAGGGCGACGCGCAGGACGCGGCCCCGGACGCCGAGCGAGGGCCACGACATGTAGGCGAGCCAGCCGACGAACCCGATCACCGGCAGCACCGCGAGACCGCCCCAGAAGGACGGTACGGCGAAGCCGACCAGGAGCAGGACCACGAGCGCCACCGGGGCGATCCAGCGGGGAAGCTGGAACAGGAAGACGAGCGGGGCCGCGCTGCGTCTCTCCACCTTCTTCCGCAGACCGGTCGCCCCCGGGGTGAAGAACTGCTCACCGGGCGGGAGCGGACGCTGTCTGCGCTGCTGAGGGCGCTGCCGGGCCAGAGGGTGTGCGGGGCGCTCGCTGCGTTTGTCGGCCACGGCCCGAGCCTAACGCCGGGACGCCCCGGGCGACATGCTCCGGCGTCGCCGGGTCGCCGGGTCGCCAGGTCGCCAGGTCGCGGGTCCGCGGTGCGGCACGGTCGCGCCGGTTCCCGGGAACGCCGGGAGCAGGGGGAACGGCGGGCTCTGGCATGCTGTGCGGATGCTTGCTCTCATCCGTTACACGGTGCCCTCCGGCCAGACCGAGGAGTTCCTGGCCCAGGCGCATGACATCGTCGACACCCTGGCCGGGCAGCCCGGCTACGTGCGCGGCCGCGTGACCCGGTCGGTGGA
This sequence comes from Streptosporangium minutum, assembly GCF_002149035.1. Taxonomy (GTDB): domain Bacteria; phylum Actinomycetota; class Actinomycetes; order Streptosporangiales; family Streptosporangiaceae; genus Streptosporangium; species Streptosporangium minutum. The sequence goes on along the minus strand of NZ_NGFP01000061.1, from coordinate 30,949 downwards.
CGAGCCGGAGCTGTGGGCGCTGGTCAGCGAGTGGGAGGGGGCGGGGTTCTACCGGCGCGCGCTGGGGGCCGCGCGGATGGCGATGTATCCGCTGATGACACTGATGATCAATGAGCCGAGCGCCTTCGAGGACGTGGACCGCCTCTGACCGGTCCTCCCCGGAGTGGACCGCTCCCGAGCGGCCTCCGCCGGGCGAGGCGGCGCGATGGTTCATGCGCGCGTCCCGCCCGTCCGACTCCCCTAAGCTGGGAACTCAATCATTCCTCGCCGACCTCCAGCCGGATGGAGATTTTCCCTTATGGCACGCCGTACGGACATCATGGACACCATCGTCAGCCTCGCCAAGCGACGTGGCCTTGTCTATCCCTCCAGCGAGATCTACGGCGGCCTGCGCGCCTCGTGGGACTACGGGCCGCTGGGCGTGGAGCTCAAGAGCAACGTGAAGCGGCAGTGGTGGAAGAGCATGGTGCAGGGCCGTGACGACGTGGTCGGCCTTGACTCCTCGGTGATCCTGGCCCGCGAGGTGTGGCAGGCCAGTGGCCACGTGGACACCTTCACCGACCCGCTGACCGAGTGCCAGGCGTGCCACAAGCGCTACCGCGCCGACCACCTCGAAGAGGCCTACGAGGAGAAGCACGGCAAGCCGGCGGTCAACGGCCTGGCCGACATCACCTGCCCCAACTGCGGCAACAAGGGCTCCTTCACCACGCCCAAGCAGTTCAGCGGCCTGCTGAAGACCTACCTCGGCGCGGTCGAGGACGAGTCCGGCCTGGCCTACCTGCGGCCGGAGACCGCCCAGGGCATCTTCATCAACTACCTCAACGTGCAGCAGTCCGCGCGCAAGAAGATCCCGTTCGGCATCGGCCAGATCGGCAAGTCGTTCCGCAACGAGATCACCCCGGGCAACTTCATCTTCCGCACCCGCGAGTTCGAGCAGATGGAGATGGAGTTCTTCGTCAAGCCGGGCACCGACGAGGAGTGGCACCAGTACTGGATCGACGAGCGCTTCCGCTGGTACACCGACCTGGGCATCAGCCAGGACAACCTCCGCATCTACGAGCACCCGCAGGAGAAGCTGTCCCACTACTCCAAGCGGACCGTCGACATCGAGTACCGCTTCAACTTCACCGGCAGCGAGTGGGGCGAGCTCGAGGGCGTCGCCAACCGCACCGACTTCGACCTGACCGCGCACGGCAAGGCCTCCGGCACCGACCTCAGCTTCTTCGAGCAGGACACCGGCGAGCGCTACGTCCCGTACGTGATCGAGCCGGCCGCCGGTGTCGACCGCGCCACGCTCACCTTCCTGCTCGACGCCTACACCGAGGACGAGGCGCCCAACGCCAAGGGCGTCATGGAGAAGCGGACGGTCATGCGTCTGGACCACCGTCTCGCGCCGGTCAAGGTCGCGGTTCTCCCGCTGTCGCGCAACGCCGACCTGTCGCCGAAGGCCAAGGACCTGGCCGCCCAGCTCCGCCGCCGGTGGAACGTCGAGTTCGACGACGCGGGCGCGATCGGCCGCCGCTACCGCCGCCAGGACGAGATCGGCACGCCGTTCTGCATCACCGTCGACTTCGACACCCTCGACGACCAGGCGGTGACCATCCGCGAGCGCGACTCGATGGCCCAGGAGCGCGTGGCCCTCGACCAGGTGGAGTCCTACCTCCGCCTGCACCTCAACGACTGACGAGCGCTCCTTCCGATCGACGACGGCCGGCGGCCCCACGGGGGCCGCCGGCCGTCGCTTTTCCGCTGTGGCCGGTGGTCCGGGAGCGCCTTGTACACCATGGCCTGAACCCCCGGTGAACGCGCCTGAATGCTGAGACAATTGGTTTATACCAATTGGTTTATACCAATTCTTGGGGCGGCCGATATCGCGGTTGTTTTGACCCCGATTTGAATTGGATTAGACCGCCATGCGGGCGCTGACGTGGGTAAACGCAGTGCATCCGGTTGTGTGACGTTTCATCGGCTTATTCGTCGGTAGAGTCCGAAGGGAGGCGGAACCACGCGTCGTTTGAAGTCGCAGAAGGAGCAACCGTGCCCAAGTACGTTTACGACTTCACCGAGGGCAACAAAGATCTCAAGGATCTGCTCGGCGGTAAGGGGGCCAACCTGGCCGAGATGACCAATCTCGGGTTGCCGGTGCCCCCCGGCTTCACCATCACCACCGACGCGTGCCGCCGGTTCCTCGACGACGGCACGCTCCCCGCCGGGCTGGAGGAGGAGGTCTCCCTGCACCTGGCCGCGCTGGAGAAGCAGATGGGGCGCCGCCTGGGCCAGGCCGACGACCCGCTGCTGGTGAGCGTGCGCTCCGGGGCGAAGTTCTCCATGCCCGGCATGATGGACACCGTCCTCAACATCGGGCTCAACGACGAGTCGGTACACGGCCTGGCCAAGCAGGCCGGCGGCAACGAGCGCTTCGCCTGGGACTCCTACCGGCGTCTCATCCAGATGTTCGGCAAGACCGTCCAGGGCATCGAGGCCGCGCTGTTCGACGACGCCCTCGAGGAGCTCAAGAACGGCCGCGACGACCTGGAGTTGGAGGCGGCCGACTTCCAGCGGCTCGTCGAGACCTACAAGGGCGTCGTCCGGGCCCAGACCGGACAGGACTTCCCCGCCGACCCGCACCAGCAGATGCGCATGGCCGTCAAGGCGGTCTTCGACTCCTGGAACGCCCCGCGCGCCATCCTCTACCGCCGCCAGGAGCGCATCCCCGCCGACCTCGGCACGGCGGTCAACATCTGCTCGATGGTCTTCGGCAACTGCGGAATGGACTCCGGCACGGGTGTGGCCTTCACCCGTGACCCCGGCAGCGGCCACCAGGGCGTCTACGGCGACTACCTGCAGAACGCCCAGGGCGAGGACGTGGTGGCGGGCATCCGCAACACCATGTCGCTGCAGGAGCTGGAGGGCATCGACAAGCCCGTCTACGACGAGCTCATGCAGATCATGGAGAAGCTGGAGAACCACTACCGCGACCTGTGCGACATCGAGTTCACGGTCGAGCGCGGCAAGCTCTGGATGCTCCAGACCCGCGTGGGCAAGCGGACGGCGGGCGCCGCGTTCCGCATCGCCGTACAGCTCGTCGACCAGGGCCTGATCAACCTCGACGAGGCCGTGGCCCGCGTCACCGGCGCCCAGCTCGCCCAGCTCATGTTCCCGCGTTTCGGCAAGGACGCGGACAGCACGAAGATCACCACGGGGATGAACGCCTCCCCGGGCGCGGCCGTCGGCAAGGCCGTCTTCTCCTCCGAGCGGGCCGTCGAACTCGCCGCCCGGGGCGAGGCCGTCGTCCTGGTCCGCCACGAGACCAACCCCGACGACCTGGCGGGCATGATCGCCGCCCAGGGCGTCCTGACGAGCCGCGGCGGCAAGACCTCGCACGCGGCCGTGGTCGCCCGCGGCATGGGCAAGACCTGCGTCTGCGGCGCCGAGGAGCTGGAGGTCTCCGCGAAGGAGCGCAGGTTCACCGCCCCCGGCGGCGTCGTCGTCTCCGAGGGGGACGTCATCTCCATCGACGGCTCCAGCGGCGCCGTCTACCTCGGCGAGGTGCCGGTGGTCGCCTCCCCGGTCGTGGAGTACTTCGAGGGCGCGCTCGACCAGGACGACGAGCTCGTCCAGGCCGTGCACCGCATCATGAGCCACGCCGACGCCTCCCGGCGGCTGGACGTGCGGGCCAACGCCGACAACGCCGAGGACGCCGCCCGCGCCCGACGGTTCGGCGCCCAGGGGATCGGGCTGTGCCGTACCGAGCACATGTTCCTCGGCGACCGCCGCCAGCTCGTCGAGGACCTGGTCCTGGCCACCTCCCCGCAGGAGCGGGAGCGGGCGCTGGCCGCGCTGGAGCCGCTGCAGAAGGCGGACTTCACCGGGATCTTCCAGGCGATGGAGGGCCTGCCCGTCACCATCCGCCTGATCGACCCGCCGCTGCACGAGTTCCTGCCCGACTACACCGAGCTGTCGGTGAAGGTCGCCCTCGCCGGCGAGCGGGCCGACGACAAGGACCGCCGGCTGCTCGCCGCGGTCAAGCGCCTGCACGAGCAGAACCCGATGCTGGGCCTGCGCGGTGTACGGCTCGGCCTGGTCATCCCCGGCCTGTTCGCCATGCAGGTCCGGGCGATCGCCGAGGCGGCCAAGGCCGTCCCCGGCGCCCGCGCGGAGATCATGATCCCGCTCGTCGCCGCCGTCCAGGAGCTGGAGACCGTCAGGGACGAGGCGCGGGCGATCCTCGCCGAGGTCGGCGTCGAGGCCCTGGTCGGCACGATGATCGAGGTGCCGCGCGCGGCGCTGACCGCCGGGCAGATCGCCGAGGCCGCGGAGTTCTTCTCCTTCGGCACCAACGACCTGACCCAGATGACCTGGGGGTTCTCCCGGGACGACGTCGAGGCCGCGTTCTTCTCGAAGTATCTGGAGCTGGGCGTCTTCGGTGTCTCGCCGTTCGAGTCCCTGGACCGCGACGGTGTGGGCCGGCTCGTGCGGATCGCCGCCGAGGAGGGCCGCAGGACCCGTCCCGACCTCAAGCTCGGCATCTGCGGCGAGCACGGCGGCGACCCCGACTCGATCCACTTCTGCCACCAGGCGGGCCTGGACTACGTGTCCTGCTCGCCGTTCCGCATCCCGGTCGCCCGGCTGGAGGCGGGCCGCGCGGCGCTGGTCTGCGCGGACTCCGACACCCGATAGGACGGCTCCCGGCCAGGACGGTCCCTGGCCGGGGACCCCGTGACCGCAGGTCCGGAGTCATCAGGTGTTTCCCTCCCGTTCGGCATGGACCGCTCCTTTAGTGGATAAAATCACTGCACTTATGCACGGTTATGACGAGCACGATCAGGCCAGATGGGTGCCGGAACCCCCCGGCAACCCGGAGAGAGGCCCGTTCGAGCGGGACCGGGCGCGGGTGCTGCACAGCGCGGGGCTGCGGCGGCTCGCGGCCAAGACCCAGGTGGTCGGGCCGGGGGAGACCCTCGGCAGCGGGCAGCACATCCCGCGCACCCGGCTGACCCACTCGCTGGAGTGCGCGCAGGTCGGCCGGGAGATGGGACAGTCGCTCGGCCGGGATCCCGACCTGATGGAGACCGCCTGCCTGGCCCACGACCTGGGGCACCCGCCGTTCGGGCACAACGGGGAGACCGCGCTCAACGAGCTCGCCGCCGGGTGCGGCGGGTTCGAGGGGAACGCGCAGAGCCTGCGCCTGCTGACCCGGCTGGAGGCCAAGGTCCTCACCGAGGACGGCCGCAGCGCCGGGCTCAACCTCACCCGCGCCTCCCTGGACGCCGCGGTCAAATACCCCTGGACCCGCGAGACGAGCCCCAAATACTGCGCCTACGGCGACGACATGGCCGTCTTCGAGTGGATCAGGGAGGGCGCGCCGAGGGGGCGGGTCAGCTTCGAGGCCCAGATCATGGACTGGGCCGACGACGTCGCCTACTCGGTGCACGACCTGGAAGACGCCCTCCACTCCGGCGCCGTCGCGCCGGAGGCCCTGCGCGACCCCGCCGAGCGCCGTGAGGTCTGCGCGACCACCCGCGCCTGGTACGCCCCGGAGGCCGAACCGGGCGAGCTGGAGGACCTCTTCGGCCGCCTGGTCGCCCAGCCGCTCTGGCCCCGCCACTTCGACGGCTCACTCGCCGCCCTCGCCGCGATCAAGGGCCTCACCAGCTCGCTCATCGGCCATCTCTGCCGGTCCGCGCAGATCGCCACCCGGGAGTCCTACGGCCCGGCCGCGGGGCGCTACAGCGCCGACCTGATCGTGCCCAGGGCCACCCGCCTGGAGTGCGCCCTGCTGAAGGGGCTCACCGCCCACTACGTGATGACCAGGGACGCCCACAACGCCAACCAGGCCAGGCAGCGGGAGCTCATCCATGACCTGGCCCACCTGATCATGCTGGGCGCCCCGGGCACGCTGGAGCCCGCCCTCCGGCCCTCCTTCGTCAAGGCCGCGAGCGACGCCGGGCGGCTCCGCGTGGTCGTCGACCAGATCGCCTCGCTCACCGACACCTCCGCCGTCACCTGGCAGCGGCGCCTGTCCGGCCGCTGACCCCGGGGCCGCCGAATCCGCGGCTCCCCGGGGCCTCCGCCCGGTGGGGGCTAACCGCCCACCGTGATGTGCTCGTCGTCCGGCCTCGGGGGCTTCTCGGTGCGCTTGGGCCTGGCCCCCGGCTTGGACTTGCACAGGGTCACGCATCTGGGCGCCGCCCCGGTCTGGGCCATCACGGCCTGCATCTCGTCCTTGGGCGACAGCGTGCGGTTGCCGTTCAGCCAGGCGTCCAGGTAGTTCCACGGCTTGACCATGCCCCGCCGTACCCACCAGAGCGAGGGCTCGGTCTTCCAGGAGATCGCGAAGTAGAGGTTGCTGGCGGTGTAGCGGGCGTTGCCCGAGTTGCCGACCTGGCCGAGGACCTGGCCCGCGCTGACCCGTGTCCCCGGCACGATCCCCGGTGTCACCCTGTCCAGATGGCCGCCGAGGTAGCGCACGCCGTCGTCGCCGATGACGCTGACGAACCGGCCCTCGCGGTCGGCTCCCCGGTCGGTGGAGCGCTTCCAGCGGTTCTTGGTGTTGACCTCGTGGACCACGCCGTTCACCGGCGAGACGAACGAGCATCCCTTGGCCGCCCAGACGGTGGTCTTGGGCAGGACCAGCAGCCTGCTCTCGTAGGTCACCCTGCAGTCCTTGACGGGGAAGGCGTAGGTGTGGCCGGACACCTTCGGCGGCGGCACCTGCACCGGGTCGCCGGCCTTGGGCCGCTCCACCGTCACCCGCACCGGCACCGGCACCTTGGGGACAGCCGTCTGTGTCGGCGACGGAATGGTCGCGGTCACCGCGCCCGGCGCCGCGGCGACCGCCTCGGCGGAGGGGGGCGGAGGCAGCGTGCTGATGCCCGCCACTCCACTCGGTGACGCGCAGGCCCCTGTGACGAGCACCGCGCCGGTTACGCCGACCAATCGCGCTATATGCCCCGATCGCATGATCTCCACCCGCGTAACTTATCGAGAATCGGCCGTTACCTTTGTAACCGACCTTCCGATTGGTCATGGCCCGTTCCGGAAAGTCGCCTCCACCGTCAGGCTCCGAGCTGTCGCGGGCCGCCACTAGACTCGCGGCGTGGCAGGCCGGATCAGTGACGAGGACATCGCGCTCGTGCGGGAGCGCTCACCGATCGCGGACATCGTGGGTGAGCACATCCAGCTCCGCAACGCGGGCGGCGGAAACCTGAAGGGGCTGTGCCCCTTCCACGACGAGAAGAGCCCGTCCTTCAACGTCACCCCCACCCGGGGCTACTGGTACTGCTTCGGCTGCGCCGAGGGCGGAGACGTCATCACCTTCGTCCGGCGGCTGGAGCACCTGTCGTTCGGCGAGGCCGTGGAGCGGCTGGCGAACCGGGCCGGCATCCAGCTCCGCTACGAGCAGGGCGGCTACGTCCCCGGCCGCGAGCAGGGCGAGCGGAGCCGACTGATCGAGGCGCACCGGGCGGCGGCGGAGTTCTACGCCTCGAAGCTGTCGGCGCCGGACGCCGCGATCGGGCGCAAGTTCCTGTCGGAGCGCGGGTTCGAGCGGGTCGACGCCGAGCACTTCGGGGTGGGATACGCCCCGGCCGAGTGGGAGGCGCTCGCGCGCCACCTGATGGCCCGGGGGTTCACCAGCGCCGAGCTGATCAAGGGCGGCCTGGCCAAGGAGGGGCGGCGAGGCCCGATAGACCGGTTCCGGGGGCGGCTGGTCTGGCCCATCCGCGACATCACCGGTGACGTGATCGGTTTCGGCGCGCGGAAGCTGAACGACGCCGAGGACGGCCCGAAATACCTCAACACCCCCGAGAGCCCGCTCTACAAGAAGAGCGAGGTCCTCTACGGCGTCGACCTGGCCAAGCGGGAGATCTCCAAGCGGTCCCAGGCGGTGATCGTCGAGGGCTACACCGACGTGATGGCCTGCCACCTGTCGGGCGTGCCGACGGCGGTGGCCACCTGCGGCACCGCCTTCGGCGAGGAGCACATCAAGGTGCTGCGGCGGCTGCTGCTGGACCAGTCCGGGTCCCAGGGCGAGGTGATCTTCACCTTCGACGGCGACGCGGCGGGGCAGAAGGCGGCGCTGCGGGCCTTCGCCGACGAGCAGAAGTTCGTCACCCAGACCTTCGTGGCCGTGCAGCCCGACGGGCTCGACCCGTGTGACCTGCGCGTACGGCAGGGCGAAGCCGCCGTGCGGGACCTGGTCGCCAGCAGGGAGCCGCTGTTCGCGTTCGCGATCCGCAGCATGATCTCCCGCTACGACGTGAGCACCAACGAGGGCCGGCTCTCCGCGCTGGACGCCGCCGCGCCGATCGTGGCCGGGATCAAGGACCGGGCCCTGCGCCAGCTCTACGGCGTGGACCTCGACCGGTGGCTGGGCTTCAACAACGAGCGTTTCGTCATGGACCGGATCGCCGAGATCTCCGCCACGGCCCAGCCGCGCCAGCAGCGGCAGCAGCGGCCCGCCGGGCCGCGGAAGGTCGCCGACCTCACCGATCCCGGCGTGCGGACCGAGGCCGAGGTGCTGAAGCTGGCCGTGCAGCGTCCCGCGCTGCTCGGGCCCGGTTTCGACACGATCGGCCCGGCGGCGTTCACGCTGCCCGAACACGTCGCGCTCTACAAGCTGGTCATGGACGCCGGGGGCACCGCGGCGGCCGGGCACGGCGGCCGCGAGTGGGTGGACCGGCTGCTGGGCGGGGTGACCGACGCGCTGCGCGGGGTGGTCACCCGGTTCGCGGTGGAGGAGCTGCGCGCGGACGTGGCGAGCGAGGAGCGCTACGCCTCGGCCATGCTGGCCGCGCTGGAGCTCGTCTCGGTGGTCCGGGCGATCGAGCAGCTGAAGTCGCGCATGCAGCGGACCAACCCGGTCGAGGAGCAGCAGGAGTACAACCGGCTGTTCGGTGAGCTGGTCGCGCTGGAGCAGCAGCGGCGCGTGCTGAAGGAACGTGCCGCCGGAAGTTGATCGCGTAATTGGCTTTAATTTCCATGCGCTGATTCGACCAAACCTTAATGAGGTCTCGGTTCGATAATGATCGGGGCCTTACCTTCGGTGACAAAAATAGGTCTGCCATTTTGGGGACCCAATACAGCAGACTGTGTCCCGTGGGTGCATCGGTGCTGCCAAGTGGGCCGCCATCGGTAGACCAGGTGGCCGACCTCGTTGCGAAAGGGAGAGAGCGCGGAAGCGTCACGGTCGATGACGTGGCCGCCGCTCTCGACAAATCCGAGCTGCCGTCCGACGCGCTCGAACGCGTCGTCCGCATGCTCGCCGAACACGGAGTGGAGGTCCTCGAACCCCAGGGCGACGAGGAGACCACCCGCTCCGATGAGGAGGATGTCGGTAAACGTGCTCCGACCAGCGATCTTGTCCGCATATACCTGCGGGAGATCGGACGGGTGCCCCTGCTCACGGCCGAGGAGGAGGTGGAGCTCGCCAAGTCCATCGAGGCCGGGCTGTTCGCCGAGGACAAGCTGACGAGCGTCGTCTCGCGGCTGGCCTTCCCGGAGTTCAAGGAGCTGGTCTGGCAGGGCACGCGGGCCAAGCAGCGGCTGATCGAGGCCAATCTGCGGCTCGTCGTCTCGATCGCCAAAAGATATGTGGGCCGCGGGATGCTGTTCCTGGATCTGATCCAGGAGGGCAACCTCGGGCTCATCCGGGCGGTCGAGAAATTCGACTACACCAAGGGATACAAGTTCTCCACGTATGCCACATGGTGGATTCGCCAGGCGATCACGAGGGCCATCGCCGACCAGGCGCGCACCATTCGCATTCCGGTGCACATGGTCGAGACGATCAACAAGCTGGTCCGGGTGCAGCGCCAGCTCCACCAGGATCTGGGCCGCGAGCCGGCGCCCGAGGAGATCGCACTGGAGATGGACCTCCCGATCGACCGGGTGATCGAGATCCAGCGCATCGCCCAGGAGCCCGTCTCGCTGCAGTCGCCGATCGGCGAGGAGGACTCCGACCTCGGCGACTTCATCGAGGACGCGGACGCGGTCGTGCCGATGGAGGCCGCGGCCTTCATCATGCTGCAGGACCAGCTCGACGACATCCTCGCGACGCTGTCCGACCGTGAGCAGCGCATCATCCAGCTGCGCTTCGGCCTGGCCGACGGCCATCCCCGGACGTTGGAGGAGGTCGGCCGGGAGTTCGGCGTGACGCGGGAGCGCATCCGGCAGATCGAGTCCAAGACCCTGGCCAAACTCCGTCATCCGACCAGAGCTCAGATGCTCCGCGACTATCTCGACTGAGAGTCCTTACGGCGAAGGCCCCCTGGTTCCACGTCCCGGGGGCTTTCGCCGTTCCCGGCCGGCGGCGCCTCGCGAGCCGGTGACGCTTATCACACCGAGCTGGGGGCCACCTGGATTGGTGAAACGAGGTAAGGGGAAGCTAAGTTAGGGACGCCTAACTGACTTTCAGGAGCCTTCATGCCCCCCGTCCTCCGTTCTGTCGCCACCTGCGGCTTTCTCGCCATCGCGCTCACAGCCTGCGGCTCGGCCGACGACGGTGCCGCCGACGGCGGTCTGACGACCGGCAGCGGCAGCGCCGCCGGCTCGGCCACCCACGCCGCCCCGACGGGCAAGGTCACCGAGACCGTCGACGTCGCGGCCACCGACACCACGTGCGTGGCGGCGAAGACCGCGCTGCCCGCCGGCGTCGTCAGCTTCCGGGCCAAGAACGACGGCAAGCAGCCCACCTGGCTGTATCTCTTCCGGGCGGACAAGACCGTGGTCGGCGAGCGGGCCAACATCGCCCCCGGCGCCACCGGCGACCTGGTCGTGGAGCTCGCCGCGGGCACCTACCAGCTCGCCTGCAAGCCCAACCATGAGGGCGACGGCATCCGCCAGGAGGTCACGGTCACGGGTGAGCTCGCCGTCCAGGCCGATCCGCGCGTCACCCGCGCCGTCGAGGACTACCGGGCCTACGTCGCCACCCAGGTGGACGACACCATCGCCACGACCGAGAAGTTCGTCGCCGCGGTCAAGAAGGGCGATGTGAAGAAGGCCAAGGCCCTCTACGCCCCGAGCCGTTTCGGCTGGGAGAGCATCGAGCCGGTGGCCGAGGCGTTCGGCGACATCGACCCCAAGGTGGACCTGCGCGAGGCCGACCTGGAGGAGGGCCAGAAGTGGACCGGCTGGCACCGCCTGGAGAAGGCGCTGTGGAAGGCCCCGGACACGGTCAAGAAGGAGGCCAAGTACGGTGACACCCTCCTGACCGACCTCAAGGAGCTCAAGGCCAGGCTGCCCAAGGCCGAGATCACCGCGAGCTCCATGGCCAACGGGGCCAAGGAGCTTCTCGACGAGGTCGCGACCGGCAAGGTGACCGGCGAGGAGGAGGCCTTCTCGCACACCGACCTGTGGGACTTCAAGGCCAACGTGGACGGCGCGCTCAAGGTCTACCAGCTGCTCACCCCGATCGTGATGGAGAAGAACCCCGGCCTCGTCACCACGCTGGACGCCGAGTTCGCCGACCTGGACAAGCTCCTGGCCAAGTACGCCGAGGGCGACGGCTACGTCTCCTACACCGACCTGTCCAAGGACCAGGTCAAGGAGCTCGCCGACGCGGTCAACGCCCTCGCCGAGCCGCTGTCCGGCCTCGCCGCGGTCGCCGCGAGCTGATCCTTGCCGAAGCGCGGTCGCCGCGAGCCGATCTTTACCGAAGGGGGAGAAATGCCCGATCTCAGCCGCCGCCGGCTCCTGACCGGCGCGGGCATCGCCGTGGGCGCCGGAGCCGCCGCGGTCGCCGGCGCCGGCCTGGTACGGCAGGCGCAGCCGGCGCCGGTCCAGGCCGACGCCCCCGGAGGGTCGATCCCCTTCCACGGCGCCCACCAGGCCGGGATCGCCACGCCGGTCCAGGACCGGCTGCACTTCGCCGCCTTCGACCTGAGCACCGACTCCCGCGAGAAGGTGGTGGCGATGCTGAAGGCCTGGACCGCGGCGGCCGTCCGGCTGACCGCGGCGCAGGAGGTCGGCGGCGGGGCGACGGGCGCGGAGCTGGCCCCGCCGGACGACACCGGCGAGGCCATCGGCCTGCCCGCCTCGCGGCTCACGCTGACGGTGGGCTTCGGCCCCTCGTTCTTCGACAAGCTGAAGCTGCCCAGGCCGGACCGGCTCAAGGAGCTGCCGCACTTCCCCGCCGACAAGCTCGACCCGGCCCGCAGCGGCGGTGACCTCTGCGTGCAGGCCTGCGCCGACGACCCGCAGGTGGCGGTGCACGCCGTACGGAACCTGGTGCGCATCGGCTTCGGCACGGCGTCGGTCCGGTGGTCCCAGCTCGGCTTCGGCAAGACGTCCTCGACCACGCCGGACGCGCAGACCCCGCGCAACCTGATGGGCTTCAAGGACGGCACGAACAACATCGCCGGCACCGACCACAAGCAGCTGGACGAGCACGTCTGGGTCGGCGACGAGGGGCCCGAGTGGATGCGCGGAGGCTCCTACCTGGTTGCCCGGCGGATCCGGATGCACATCGAGACCTGGGACCGCACCTCCCTGAAGGAGCAGGAGGACATCTTCGGCCGGACCAAGCGCGAGGGCGCCCCCTACGGCGGCACGCGCGAGCACGACCCCGTGGTCCTGGACAGGATGCCGATCGACTCCCACGTGCGGCTGGCCAACCCGGCGGCCCTGGGCGGGGCGACGATCCTGCGCCGGGGCTACTCCTTCACCGACGGCAGCGACGGCCTGGGGCGGCTGGACGCGGGCCTGTTCTTCCTGGCCTACCAGCGTGACCCGGAGAAGGGGTTCATCCCGATCCAGCGCGCCCTGGCGGCCAAGGACACGCTCAACGAATACATCCAGCACGTCGGGTCCGGAGTCTTCGCCTGTCCGGGCGGGGTGCGGCCGGGCTCGTTCTGGGGCCAGGGGCTCCTGGACTGACCGCACCTCCACCCGCGGCCCGGGGGAGACCCTGTTCTCCCGGCGCATACAGGGGCAGACTGGGCAAATGGAGGCGCGGCCCGCGGTAGACGACGCCGCGCTCGGGCGCGGGGCGTGGTCCGTGCTCGACGCGAACCGGACGGGGTCCGCCACCGTGCCCGCACCCGGCCTCTACCCCCACCAGTGGAACTGGGACTCCACCTTCGTGGCGATCGGCCTGGCCCGCTGGGACACCCGCAGGGCGGGGGCGGAACTGCTGGGCCTGCTGGCCGGGCAGTGGCGCACCGGGATGGTGCCGCACATCGTCTTCCGCCCGGCCCGCGCCGAGGCCTACTTCCCCGGCCCCTCTGTGTGGCGCTCGCAGGAGAACCCGGCGTCCCCCAACGGGACGCCCACCTCCGGTCTGACCCAGCCGCCGCTGCACGCCCTGGCCGCCTGGTGGGTGTGGCGGCACGCGGCGGACCGCGAGGAGGCCGCGGCCCTCGTCCGCCGGCTGTACCCGATGCTGGTGGCCCAGCACGCCTACCTCGCCACGACCAGGGACCTGGGTGGGGGAGGGCTGGCCGCGATCGTTCACCCGTGGGAGTCGGGGATGGACGACAGCCCCGTGTGGGACGCCCCGGTGGGGGCGCTGCCCGCCGTCCGCTACGCGTACCGGCGGGAGGAGCCTCCCGGCTGCCACTCCGACAGCCACCAGGACCGCTACGTCTGGCTGGCCCTGCGCTACCGCGACTCCGGCTACGACGCCGCCTACCTGCGGGACGACCATCCGTTCGCGGTCGAGGACCCGATGTTCAACGGGATCTGGCTGGCCTCCTGCCAGGTGCTCGCCGAGCTGGCCCCGCTGGCGGGCGCCGACCCCGGGCCGCACCTGGAGGCGGCCGAGCGGATCCGCGCGGGCCTGCTGGAGCGCCTCTGGTCCGACGGTGTCTTCCGCGCCCGCGATCTGCGCAGCGGGCGGCTCAGCCCCGTCAGCACGGTCGGGTGCTTCGGGCCGATGCTCGACCCGGGCCTGCCCGCCGACAGGGTGGAGAAACTGGTGGGCGTGCTGGAGTCGCCCCGGTTCATGGGCGCCGCCGGGTATCCGGTGCCGAGCTGCGAGATCCGCGCGCCGCAGTTCGACCGGTCCCGATACTGGCGGGGGCCGTCCTGGGTGAACGCCAACTGGCTGCTCCGGCTGGCGCTGGCCGTACACGGCCGGACGGACCTGGTGCGGCTGCTCGGCGCGGGCACGCTGCGCCTGGTACGGCAGGCGGGTTTCCGCGAGTGCTTCGACCCCTTCGACGGCAGCGGCCGGGGCAGCGGGGACTTCTCCTGCTCGGCCGCGCTCACCCTCGATCTGCTCGCGGATAACGTGGGAGAATGAAGCTCTTCAACCGCATGCCCGCCGAGGTCCGCGCGGCCGTCGTCCCTCCCGACCGGGTGCTGACCTACGCCGAGGGGCCAGACGGCTACGTGATCGCCACGGACCGGGCGCTCTATCTGGGCGGTGTCCGGCTGCCGTGGTTCCAGGTGGACCGCGGCGTCTGGGACGAGGAGGGGCTGACGGTCGTCACCACGGCCGGGCAGTCGCACCGGGCGCTGCTGCCCGAGCCGGGGCGGATCCCCGAGGCCGTGCGGGAGCGGGTGACCGCCTCGATCGTGGTCAGCCAGTACGCCCCGCTGGACGCGCGCGGCGGAGTCCGGCTGGTGGCCAGGAAGGCCGACGACGACCGCATGATCTGGGAGTTCGTCTTCGACTCCGGCATGGACCCCGCCGACCCCGGCCTGCGGGCCCTGGCGGAGCAGGCGCTGGAGGAGACACGCCGTAGTTTCGGCGTCTGACCACCTCGGACCTCGGACCTCGGGCAACGGGGAAGGGGGCGGCTCCCGGGCTCCGTCCACGCGGAGGGGGACCGCGCCCGGGCCCGGACGCGCGGAAGGCCCCCCGCGGGGGGCCTTCCGCCGCCGGTCCCTCAGGGGCGCCAGTCCTTTCGGGTCGCCGGTCCTTCAGGGCCGCCGTCCCTCACGGGTGCGGGGAGACGGCTCTGTCGTCCTCCGGCCAGCCGGTGCCCGTCTCGTCGTGTTTGGCGGCCTGCACGCCGTTCTCCGACTGCAGGAAGGGCAGCCGGTTCTTCGCCACATGGCTCACCTTCGTCTTGGCGACGTCGGTGACCTTCGAGACCCGCGCGCCGACCAGGCCGGCGGCCTCCTGCACCGAGGGGTTGTCGGACACCCGCTGGGCCATCCGCTTGATCTGCTCGTATCGCTCGCGCCCGGCGCGGCTCCCCAGGATGTAGCCCACCGCAAGACCCACCCCGAACATCAATCGGTAACGCATCTCCACCTCCACAGCCGTGCTCCGCCGGACCCTACCCGCGGATCGCGAGTTCTCTCCGACCTACCCCGGTGTAGCGATGCGACACACACGCTCGGAGCGATGCGACACACACGCTCAGAGTGCGCTAATCTATTCCTGCGCCGCAAGGAGCGGGGAAAACCTCCCCGGGCCGGAGCAGCGCAAAGCACGATCCCGTGTAGCTCAATCGGCAGAGCAGCCGGCTGTTAACCGGCAGGTTATAGGTTCGAGTCCTATCGCGGGAGCCACATCCGAAGGCCCCCGGAGCCCAGCTCCGGGGGCCTTCGGCGTTCCATGTCCCCATTCGGAAGACAAATCATCTTCAGTCATAGAAGATGACAGACGCTGCGTCGTGTATCGCTGTGCTCGCCTGTCAAGCGAAGATGGCGCGGTTGCCGCGGAACACCAGCGATCGCAGTGGGACAAGGGCCGCTGCACACAGGGCACCGCGCCGCCCGGAACGGCTGTCTGTGCCCGTGAGCCACGCATGGGTGGTTGTTCTGTGCTGATATGGCGGAGGTCCCGGCGGCGTGCACCGGATCTGATCCAGGGTGTCCGACGCGCCGTGTCCACATTCCTGAAGGCGAGAGGGCCTGTTCCGGCCGTGCGGGAGGTCGATGTCGCGGCGGCCGCGGACTTCCTGAGGTTGTTCCACGCGGAGAACCCGGCCGCGGGGCCGGTGGAACCCCGCCTGCGCGAAGCGCAGGCCGAGATCCACATGACGGGGACCTACACGCACACCCCCGAAGAACTCACCTTCGGCGCGAGGGTGGCCTGGCGCAACAGCTCCCGGTGCATCGGGCGGCTCTACTGGCACTCGCTGCAGGTGCGTGACCGGCGGGAGGTGAACACGGCCGAGGGCGTGGCCGTGGAGTGCGTGAACCATCTGAGGGAGGCCGCGCCCAACAACAAGGTCCGGCCGACGATCACGGTGTTCGCCCCGGACCGGCCCGGCAGGCCGGGGCCGAGGATCTGGAACGAGCAGCTGATCCGGTACGCCGGATACGCGATGGACGACGGGTCCGTCATCGGCGACCCCCGGTACGTGGACTTCACCACGATGGTGCGCAAGCTCGGCTGGTCCGGTGGGCCCGGCTCCCACTTCGACGTGCTGCCGCTGCTCGTCTCGGAGGGGAACGGGCCGCCGCTGATGTGCGCGGTGCCCGGCGACGCCGTGCTGGAGGTGCCGCTCTCCCATCCGTCCTACCGGTGGTTCGAGAGCCTCGGGCTGCGCTGGCACGCCGTACCGGCGATCTCCAACATGTGCCTGGAGATCGGCGGGATCCACTACCGGGCGGCGCCGTTCAACGGCTGGTACATGGGCAGCGAGATCGGCGCGCGCAACCTCGCCGACATCGACCGCTACGACCTGATGCCGGTCATGGCCCACCTCCTCGGGCTGGACGCCACCGACGACCGCTCGCTCTGGCGCGACCGCGCCCTGGTGGAGCTGAACGTGGCGGTCCTGCACTCCTTCGGGCAGGCGGGGGTGACGATGACCGACCACCACACCGAGTCCCGGCGTTTCCTGACCCATGTGGCGCGCGAGGAGAAGGCGGGGCGGGTCTGCCCGGCCGACTGGAGCTGGATCGTCCCTCCCATCTCGGGCTCGGCCACGCCGGTCTTCCACCGCTACTACGACGAGGCGGAGCTGTCGCCGAGCTTCGTCCACCATCCCGACTCCATGGACCGCGGACTCGGTCACTGGCCTGTCAGCTGACCCTGCCGGGAGGCCCGCGCCCGCTCTCGCCCGGGAGAGGCGCATGTGCTCCGGCCCGGGGAGAGCCCGGCGGGAGGGGGCGCGGTCCGGGCCGGTCGCGGGGACGGCGCGGCCGGGCGGGACCGAGGCCGTCGCGGTTGCTGTCGTAAGGTCGGTAGCCCGACTGCTCAGGAGGATGCCGTGCGCATCGCATTCGCCGGCCTGGCCACCAGCCACCCCTTCACCGACGCCCGTACCGTCGCCCGCCGCGCCGAACTGGTGGTGTGGGAGGAGGACGCCGTCCGGCTGGCGCGCTTCGCCGAGGAACACTCGGCGGCCACCGTGGTCCCCACCCTGAAGGAGCTCCTGGCGGCCGAGCCCGACGGCGTCGTCCTCACGGTGCCCACGCCGCGGACGGCGGAGGCGCTGGGGCCGGTCCTGGAGGCGGGGGCGCCCTGTTTCGTCAACAAGCCGGCCGCCGCCACCCGCGCGGGGCTGCGGGAGCTGGACGCGCTGATCGCGCCGGTCGCCGAGCGGGTGATGTCCGGCTCGGTGCTCCGTTTCGCCCCCGGGTTCGCGGGCCGGAGGGTCGACCCCGCGGAGGTCCTGGCGGTCCGGGCGACGGTCCGGCACGACGTGGGCCTCTGGGCCACCGGCTACAACCCCTGGCAGGACGATCCGGCCGAGGGGGGCGGCACGATGGTGACGATGGGCATCCACGGCGTGGAACTGCTCGTCGCCCTGCTCGGCCCCGACGTACGGCTCGTCGGCGCGGCGGGGGCGACCCGTCACTACGGCTCGCTCCGCTCGGAGGACACCGGCGTCATGGCGCTGCAGTGGGGGAACGGCGTCCCCGGCACCGTCGAGATCCTCGGGGTCACCGAGGAGGAGTCCTACACGGTGACCGTCCACACCCGCGACGCCGCCGAGACGATCGTGATCCAGGGCGGGGACGACGTGCTGCGGGGCCTCGGCTACGAGGGCACGATCGAGGCGTTCCTCGCCATGGTCGGGGGAGCGCCCAGTCCCGTCCCGTGGGAGCAGACCCGCGCCATCCTCGACGTGCTGATCTCGGCGCGCGAGGCCGTCCCGCCGAGCTGACGCCGCGCCGCGCCCATTGACATCCGGAGCCTGTCGAAGTTACGGTCTGGACCGTAAATGAGAACAAGGAGGCCGGATGCGCACGCTGGCGGAACTGGACGAGCGGCTGTCACGACCGCGTGACGGGCTCGCCGACGATCTGGGCAAGCTCGACGGCGACATCATGATCCTTGGGGCCGGCGGCAAGCTGGGACCGAGCCTGGTGCGCCTGGCGCTGCGCGGTGTGCGGGCGTCGGGGGTGCCCCGGCGGGTGATCGCGGTGTCGCGGTTCTCCGAGCCCGGGCTGGCGCAGTCTCTCCAGGAGAGCGGCGCCACGGTGGTGGCGGCCGACGTCGCCGACGAGGAGGCGCTGCGCGGCCTGCCCGACGCCGCGAACGTGGTCTTCCTGGTCGGCGCCAAGTTCGGCACCGCCGGGCGCGAGCACGCGACCTGGTTCACCAACACCTACCTGCCGGGACGGGTGGCCGACCGGTTCCGCGGCAGCAGGATCGCGGCGCTGTCCACGGGCAACGTCTACCCCCTGGTGCCGGTCGCGAGCGGCGGCAGCACCGAGGACGGCCCCACCGGCCCGGTGGGCGACTACGCGATGAGCTGTCTGGGCAGGGAGCGGGTGCTCACGCACTTCGCGGCCGAGTACGGCACGCCGCTGTCGCTGATCCGGCTCAACTACGCGGTCGAGATGCGCTACGGCGTGCTCGTCGACCTCGCGCAGAGGATCCTGGCGGACCAGCCGATCGACCTGACGACCGGACAGGTCAACGTCGTCTGGCAGGGCTACGCCAACGAGGTCACGCTCCGCTCGCTGCCGCTGGCCGGCGCCGAGCCGTACGTCCTCAACGTCACCGGCCCCGAGCTGGTCTCGGTACGGCAGGCGGCGGAGGCCCTCGGCGAGGCTCTCGGCAGGCGGCCGGTGTTCACCGGCGAGGAGGCCCCGACGGCGCTGCTGTCCAACGCCGCGCGCTGCCACGGGCTGTTCGGCTACCCGGATCTCACGCTCACCGAGCTTATCGGGCACACGGCGCGATGGGTGGCCGATGGCGGGCCGCTCCTCGGAAAGCCCACCAAGTTCGAGCGTCGTGACGGCAAGTTCTAATCGAGGGGGATGGCACGTGCTGAGCACGGCACCTGGGACGCACGCGTCCGTACATGATCTGTTCCGGCGGGGATGTGTGATCCCGGCCCACCCGCTGGCGCTGACCGGCGAGCGCCGGCTGGACGAGCGGCGCCAGCGGGCGCTGACCCGCTACTACATCGAGGCGGGGGCGGGCGGACTGGCCGTCGGGGTGCACACGACGCAGTTCGCCATCCACGGCACCCCGCTGCTGCCCCCGGTGCTCGAACTGGCGGCCGAGACCGCCCGCGAGTACGACCGGGAGGTGCTCCTCGTGGCCGGGGCCACCGGCCCCACCGCCCAGGCCGTGGCCGAGGCCGAGCTGGCCGCGTCGCTCGGCTACCACATGGTCCTGCTCAGCCCCGCCCGGGGACTCGACGAGGACGAGCTGATCGAACGGGCGCGCGCGGTGGGGGAGGTCCTCCCCGTCATCGGCTTCTACCTCCAGCCCGCGGTGGGCGGCAGGCAGCTGTCCCGGAACTTCTGGACGGAGCTGGCCGCGATCGACTCGGTGGTCGGGATCAAGGTGGCGCCCTTCGACCGCTACCGGACGCTGGACGTCCTGCACGGCGTCTGCCGCGCGGGCCGGGAGGGCGAGGTCGCGCTCTACACGGGCAACGACGACCACATCCTCGCCGACCTCATCACCCCTCACCGGGTCGTCGTCGACGGCCGCGAGGTCGAGCTGGAGTTCGTCGGCGGGCTGCTGGGCCAGTGGGCGGTCTGGGTGCGGCGCGCGGTCGAGCTGCTGGAGGAGGCGAAGCGCGCCCGCGCCGGCGACGACGTGGCCGTGCGGCGCCTGCTGACCCTCGACGGCCACCTCACCGACGCGAACGCGGCCATCTTCGACGTGGCCGGCGGCTTCCACGGCTGCATCCCCGGCATCCACGAGGTGCTCCGGCGCCAGGGCCTGCTCGCCGGGCGCTGGTGCCTGGACCCGGCCGAGGACCTGTCCCCGGGCCAGCTCGCCGAGATCGACCGGATCTGGGCCGCCTACCCCTGGCTGCGTGACGACGACTTCGTCGCCGAGGGTCTCGGCCGGTGGCTGGGCTAGAGGGTCAGCCGGTACATCGTCAGCGGGCGGCCGCTCGAACCGCTGGAAAGGTTGCCGGTGCGCTCGGCGAGCCCCGACAGCTCCAGGCGGTGCAGCATCCGGCGGGCCGTCCGCTGCTGCACCCCCAGGCGCTCGGCGATCTCGCGGGTGGTGAGCGGCTCGTCGCCCACGGCGGCCCGGGCCTCGATCAACCTCTCCAGCGTCGGGACCGACAGCCCCACCCGGCGCGCGATCACGTTGAGGTTCTTGCCGCCCGCCGGCGCGGCGGTGACCGATTCGAGCACGATGTCGGTGTCGGCACGGAGCGACAGCACCGCGGCCACCTCGCCGATGCGGCGGGCGCGGGCGAGGGCGCGGCGTGCCAGGCTCTCGGCCTCCGCCGCGCTGCGCCCCAGCCCGAACCCCACCCGCACGACCTGGTTGTGGCTCGCCAGGCGCGACAGCATGGGCAGCGAGGAGAAGCCCCCCGTCGCGTCGGAGAGCGGGCCGCGCGTGGTGACGAGCAGATGCGTGCCGCCGCGGAAGGCGGCCAGCGTGCCGCCCAGCGCGGTGGCCTCGCGCAGCAGACCCTCCTCGCTCTCCACCTCGATCAGCCCGAGCGCGATCTGCGCGTCCTCCTGGGCCTGCCCCTCGGCCGACTGCAGGAGCTGGCGCAGGGCGACGCGGACCGAGTGGACCGACGGGACCAGGCGCAGCACGTGCATCTCCCCGCGCAGCGCCTCGTGGACCGAGCTGAGGCAGGTGACCACGGCGTGTCCCCCGCCCCGGCGGTGGAACGCGACAGCCTTCTTCGAGCTCATCCCCTGGCGGTAGGGGAGGGTCCGGATGTCCTCGGTGGGCAGGCCCGCCTCGGCGAAGGTCGTCACGATGTCGGCGGAGGCCAGGGTGTCGATGGACAGCCGGGTCACGTCCTGTCCCTCGTGCTGGAGGCGGACGAGGGCGCTGAGCAGGGTGGCGCCGGAGTAGTCCACGAAGGAGGCCGGCCGCGACAGCACGTCGGCGTCGCGTGCCAGCATGTAGGGCACGATGCCGGTGAAGAGCCATCCCTCGACCGACGCGGCGTGGGCCTCCACGATCGCGGGCGCCTGCGACTCGTGGTCGTAGTCCAGCCGCAAGGCGCTCACCCCGAGCTGCTCCTCACAGGTGGCGGCCACCTCGTCAACCAGATCATGGGGGCCGACGACTCCGATGACGATGCCCACCCAGGCCTCTCCGTTCCCTATTACGGTCAAGACCGCTTTATGGTCTGACTCTACCTTTTGTGAGGTGCTCGTTGGCTCTGACATTTCCCAGCATGGCCGGACCGGACGGACGGACACTCGGCGACGAGGAGGTCGCCGCCGCGGAGCGGGTGATCCGTTCCGGGATGCTCAGCTCCGTGTGGGGGACCGAGGCGCGAGCGCTGGAGCGTGAGATGGCGGAGCTGTACGGCTCCCGCCACGCCATCGCCTGCAGCTCCGGCACCGCGGCCCTCCATCTGGCCGTCGTGGCCGCCGCGCCCGACCCCGGAGACGAGATCATCACGACCCCGCTGACCGACTTCGGCACGGTGGCCCCTATCTTGGCGCAGAACGCCGTCCCTGTCTTCGCAGACGTCGATCCGGAGACCGGGAATCTCGATCCGGACGCGGTGGCGGCGCTCATCGGCCCGCGCACCCGTGCGATCATGGCCGTCCACCTGTTCGGGGCCCCGGCCCGGACGGCCGAGCTGCGTGCCCTGGCCGACGAGCACGGCCTGGCGCTGATCGAGGACTGCGCCCAGGCGTGGCTGGCGACGTCGCCCGGCGGGCGCCCGGTCGGCACGGTGGGGCAGGTCGGCTGCTTCAGCCTCCAGCAGTGGAAGCACATCACCTGCGGCGACGGCGGCCTGGTGATCACCGACGACGACCGGCTGGCCCACACGATGCGTCTCTTCGCCGACAAGGGCTGGGACAGGGCCGTCGGCCGCCATCATGTGAGCTTCGGGCTCAACTACCGCATGACCGAGCTGCAGGCGGCGGTCGCCCGTGCCCAGCTCGTGAAGCTGCCCTGGGTGGTCGAGGCCCGCAGGCGCACCGCCGCGCGGCTGCTGAAGGCTCTGGACGGGCTGGACGGGGTCTGCCTGCCGGATCCCGAGGGGCATGCCTGGTGGCTGTTCCCGCTGGTGCTGCCCGGCGGGGGAGCCCCGGAGCTGGCCGAGCGGCTGGCCGGTGCCGGGATCCCCGCCAGGGCCGGTTACCTGGCCGAGCCGCTCAACCGGGCCCCGGTGTGGGACGGGCCCGTCTACGGCACCTCGCGCTTCCCGCTGGACGGCCCGCCCGCGCCGTGTCCCGAGGCCGAACGCCTGGTCGCGGAGAACCTGCTGGTCATCGACTGGAACGAGCACTACACCGACGAGCACGTCGACGCGGTGGCCGCCGGGTTCGGTCGATGATCACTTATCGGGTACCGGCCTTGGCGGTTAGTTACGTTCGTATTTCAGGCATTGACCCGCCTTTAACCAGGTGACTAGGTTTCGGTCTAGACCGGTATTAGCAAAAAGGAAAGGAAGGCGCCGATGAGGAAGGTCGCCGCAGCCGGCCTCGCGGCCGCCCTGGGAGTCGTGCTCGCCGGATGTGGATCCGGCTCCGACTCCGGGTCGGGCAAGAGCACGGTCACCATGTGGATGTACCCCGTCATCTCCGACCAGGCCAAGAGCCAGGCGTTCTGGGGCAAGGTCGAGAAGGACTTCGAGGCGGCGAACGCCACCATCGACCTCAAGATCGACCTGCAGCCCTGGGAGGGCCGCCAGGAGAAGGTCACGACGGCCCTGGCCGCCAAGAAGGGCTTCGACCTGGTCGTCCTCGGCCCCGACCAGATCCCGCAGTACGCCCAGCAGGGCTCGCTCGTCGCACTCGACGATCTGGTGGCCCCCGCCAAGTCGGCCTACCTGCCCGCGGCGCTGAACGCCCTGACGGTGGACGGCGCGCTGTACGGCGTGCCGATCTACCAGACGATCACGGCGCCGATCTACAACAAGAAGGCCTTCGCCGACGCCGGGGTCACCGAGGTGCCCGGCACCTGGGCCGGGCTCAAGGAGGCCGCGCCCAAGCTGGCGGCCAAGAAGATCGCCGTCCTGGACTACCCGGGGGCTCCCGAGATCAGCCTCAACCAGAGCTTCTACCCGCTGCTGTGGTCCAACGGCGGCAGCGTGTTCGCCCAGGACGGCAAGTCCGTCGCCTTCAACGGCCCTGAGGGCGTGGCGGCCCTGCAGCTCCTCCTCGACCTCAAGGCCGTCGGCGGGATCCCCGAGAACGCCGCGACCAAGACCAACGAGATCGAGGGCGGCCCGCTGGCGGCCGGCAAGACCGCCATGTACCACGCGGCGACCGCGCTCCAGGCGGTCCAGCTCGGCGCCGCGATCGGCGCCGAGAACGTCGGGATCGGGCTGCCGCTGGAGGGCAGCAAGCGCGTGGCGTTCGGCATCCCCGGCGGGCTGGTACTGGCCAAGCACTCCTCCCGGCAGGCCGAGGCCAGGAAGTTCGCCGAGTATCTCTCCTCGCCCGAGGTGGCGGCCGACCTCGCCAAGGAGTCCGGCTTCTTCCCCGCGCGCACCGACGCGACCGTGCCGGGGCAGACGCCGGAGGCCACGGAGTTCGCCAAGTCGCTGGAGTTCGCCTTCCCCGGCGACACCCACCCCAAGGCCCGGCAGGTGATGGCGCTGATCGCACCGCACATCCAGGCGGCACTGCTCGGCAAGGAGGACGCGAAGAAGGCCCTTGACGCGGCCGCCCAGGAGGCCAACACGCTGCTGGCCAGCGGCTGAGCCAACCATGCATCTCCCCGCCGCGCCGGCCGCGGCGGGGAGGTCCGACTGAGAGGTGTGACCCTGTGCGACAGCGGTTGCGAGATCCCATGACGGGGCTGCTGTTCGTCCTGCCGATGCTGGTGCTCTTCCTGATCTTCCGAATCGCCCCCACGCTGGGGGCGGCGGGCATGAGCCTGACGGACTACAAGGTCAGCGGAGAGTGGAGCTTCGTCGGGGTCGACAACTACGCCAGGCTCCTGGACGATCCGCTCTTCCTGGCCAGCCTGCGTACCACGCTGCTCTACGTGGCGATCTACGTCCCGCTGACCATGCTGGTCTCCCTCGGCACCGCCCTGATGCTCAACGCGGCGATCTACGCGAAGGGGCTGTTCCGCGGGATGCTGTTCCTGCCCTACGTGACGAGCTTCGTGCTGGCCGGGGTGATCTGGCGCTGGATCTACGAGTTCGACGGCCTGCTGAACGGGCTGCTGGCCAAGGTGGACCTGGGCCCGGTCGGATTCCTGGAGCAGTCCTCGCTGGTGCTGCCCGCCCTGGCGGTGGTCTCGGTCTGGAAGGGGTTCGGCTACTCCATGCTGATCCTGCTCGCCGGCCTGAAGTCCATCCCCGGCTCCTACCTGGAGGCGGCCCGTGTCGACGGGGCCAGCGCCTGGCAGCGCTTCCGCCGGATCACGCTGCCGCTGCTGCGGCCCGCCCTGTTCTTCGTCCTGATCATCGAGACCATCGGGGCCTTCCAGACCTTCGACACCATCTACGTGATGACCGGAGGGGGCCCGGCCCGGGCCAGCTACACCCTCATCTACGGCCTCTACGAACAGGGCTTCAAGTTCTTCGACTTCGGCTACGCGGCGACCCTGGGCATGGTGCTGTTCGCGATGGTCCTGATCGTCTCGCTGGTCCAGCGCCGCCTGCTCGACCGGGGGACCTCATGACGATCACCGCTTCCCGCCCCACCACCACGGAGAAGAAGAAGGCGGCGGCCCCCGCGCCGCGCCGTACGTTCGGGAAGTGGCCGCTGACGGTCCTGCTCGGCCTGGTCTCGATCCTCACGGTCAGCCCGTTCCTGGTGATGCTCGTGGTGGCGCTCTCGCCCGCGAGCAGCCCGACGGTGCCCGCGCAGTGGCCCTCCGAGCTGACCTTCGACAACCTCGTGCGGACGCTGTCGGCCTCCGGGTTCATCGGATGGACGATGAACTCGCTGATCTACGCGCTCGTCTCCGTGGTGATCATCCTGATCACGGCGTCGATGGCCGGCTACGCCTTCGCCAAGAAGCGCTTCCCCGGCCGGGACGCCCTGCTGTGGGTCTTCCTGGCGACGATGATGGTGCCCTTCCAGGCCACGCTGATCCCGACGTTCGTGCTGGTCTCCGACCTGGGCGGGATCGACACCTACTGGGGTCTGATCGTCCCCACGCTCGCAAACTCCCAGGCCGTCTTCCTGATGCGCCAGTTCATCAAGGACCTGCCGGACGAGCTGTTCGACGCGGCCCGGGTGGACGGCGCCTCCGAGTGGCTGGTCTACTGGCGGATCGTCGTGCCGCTCACCAAGCCGATCCTCGCCACGCTGGGGGTCTTCGTCTTCCTGTGGCACTGGAACGACTTCCTGTGGCCGCTCGTCGCCGCGCAGGGCGACGCGCTGCGCACGCTGACGGTCGGCCTGACCACGCTGCGGGGCGAGGAGGTCCCGCTGGCCGTGCTGATGGCCTCCGCGACGATCTCGGTGCTGCCCTGCCTGCTCGTCTTCGCCCTGCTCCAGCGCTACCTGGTCAACAGCATCGCCATGACCGGCCTGAAATAGGCTCGCCGGATGGACATCGACTCACGGGCGGCGAAGCTGCGCGACCGGCTGGGCGGTACCCTGGTAGCGGCGGCGGCCACCCCCATGACCGCGGCCGGAGAGGTGGACCTCGACCTGGCCGGCGACTACCTGGCGGGCCTGGTCGCCGACGGGGCCGACGGCCTGGCCGTGCTCGCGCACACCGGGCGCGGCCCCTTCCTCGCCCCGGAGGTCCGCGCGGGCCTGATCACCAGGGCCGTCGCGACGGGCGTGCCGGTGATCGTGGGCGTCGGCGGCTCACCCGGTACGGGAGACACATCCGGCCCGGCACGCTTGTCCGGTACGGCGGGCCTATCCGGTGCGGGAAGCCCGTCCGGTACGGCGAGGCCGTCCGGTACGGCGGGCCTGTCCGATGTGGCGGGCCCGTCCGATGCGGCAGGTCCGTCCGGTACGGCGGGGCACGCCGGTGGGGCCGTCGACCGGATGGTGGCCGAGGCCCGGGTCGCGGCCGGCCTCGGCGCGGACGCCGTCATGGTCTTCCCCACCGACGACCCCTGGGCCGCCCACGACGCGATCTGGCGCTCGACCGGCCTGCCGATGATCGCCTTCGACCTCTACGTCAAGCCCTACCCGCCCGGCGTCCTGCGCCGGCTGGTGCGCCACCCCGGCGTGGCGGGGCTGAAGACGGCGCTGCTGTCGGACGCGATGGGCTGCCAGGAGGCGATCGCCGTCACCCGAGCGGCGGGCAGGCTCCCCATCACCGGCGAGGACCGGATGTTCGGCCCGTCGCTGCTGTGGGGGGCCGAGGCCGCCCTGGTGGGCATCGCGGCGGCGGCGGTGGAGGTCACGGCGGAGGTGATGACCGCCTTCGCCGGCTCCGACCTGCGCGCGTTCGAACGGGCGTCCGCGCGGCTCGACCGGCTGGCCGCCGCGACCTTCACCGAGCCGATGGAGGGCTACGTCCAGCGCATGCTCTGGCTGGCCGCCGCCGAGGGACGGATCCCGGACAGCCACGCCCACGACCCGTACGGCCCTGACCTGGCGGAGGA
The DNA here is from genome assembly GCF_002149035.1 of Streptosporangium minutum. Lineage (GTDB taxonomy): Bacteria > Actinomycetota > Actinomycetes > Streptosporangiales > Streptosporangiaceae > Streptosporangium > Streptosporangium minutum. The sequence goes on along the minus strand of NZ_NGFP01000061.1, from coordinate 4,160 downwards.
CCGGGCACTCCTGGCGGCCTTCGCGACCGGGCCCGCCCGGATCTCCTGAGGCCGGTCGGGAATGCCCCGCCCCTTCATAGGGAGACACCAGGGGCGAACTGATCACTTCGTCACGCCGCTGAGCTGCCGGAACGCCGCTCAGGCGGGCAGATCCCAAGATGGGCCGTCCGGTTCGCCCAGCCAGACGTACTGGCGGTCCCCGGTGACGGTGAGCCCGAACGAGGACTGGTGCGGCGACCCGGCCGCATGCCAGGTCAAGATGGCGTCCTCGACCGCGTCCCAGAGTCGTAGCGGGCCGTGCTGGTGGACCGTCCACCCTCCGGCCGGGTCGGGCCGGGTGTCGGCCCGTGATCCGGTGCCGACGTCCAACAGGATCGTCATGTCGCCAATCGTGGCCCGCTGGGCGGTCGGCGCGGCGAGCTGGGCGACGAACAGGGCGGCGTCGCCGTCCAGGAGCGCCGGATCAATCCTGGACTCTCGGGCCTGGCCTATGCCGGTCTCGACAGGTGGCCGCGGCGGCGCCAAGTGGGTTCGGGCGGTCATGAAGTAGAGGTCGTCCTTGAGGAAACGCCCACTGGCGCTGCCGTCGTCGGCGAGGGTGATGTGCGCGAACGCGACCCCGCCCATCCAGCCCCACATCGGTGTCGTGACGGTCCTTCCGGCGCGGACCTGCCCCGTCCATGCCGGGGGAATGGTCCGTACCGAGCAGGTGCTGATCAGCCGGTCGTATGGGGCGCCGTCGTGGTAACCGTGCAGGCCGTCACCCACGACCAGAGTCGGCGCGTATCCAGCCATGGCGATGGCCTTGCCGGCGCGCTCGGCCACGGCGGGGTCGTACTCGATCGAGGTCACCGCACTGTCGCCGAGGCGCCGGCACATCAGCGCGGTGGAGTAGCCGGTGCCGGTGCCGATCTCCAGCACCCTGTCACCCTCGCCGATGCCGGCGGTCTCCAGCATCCGCACGACCAGACTCGGAGTGGTGGATGACGAGCTGGGCGAGCCCGTCACCGCCCCAGAAGCGTCCTCGGCCAGGACCCCGTCGACCTGGGTCACCCACGTCTCGTCGGTGTAGACCAGGCTCAGCCAGTCGCTTTCGTCCATCTCGGCGCGGCGGACGGCTGTCCACAGGTCGCCGCGGACCGCGTCGCGCAGGAAGACGGCGTCGCCGACGAACAGCTCACGCGGCACCTTCTCCAGCGCCTCACGCCAGCCGGCGGATCCCGCGATGTCCGCCAGCGTGTGGCGGAGCTTTGCGGCGGTGTCGCTCACGACCACCATCCCTCCAAGATCACATCGGCGAAGGCGTGCGCCATCGCGTCGGCATCAGGTAACCAAGCCCACTGGCCGTTCGGGTTGCATTCGATGAAGGTCCACGTTTCGGGTCGCTTGTCGGCGGCGCTGAGAGCGAAGTCGAAACAGCCGAACACCAGCCCAAAGACATCAAGGTAGGCGGGTCCGGCTGGCCGACGAGGCCGGCGACCGGGCGTTGCGAGCTACTGTGCTGCGGTCCATGGCGGTCCAAGCCCGAGAGGTCGGCCACAACCGGGAGGCGCTCGCCCTGGCCGACGCTGCCGCATCCGCCCTTGGTGCCTGCGGTCCGCAGCGTATCGTGGCGTGGATCACCGGGATGCAGGCTGAGGCGCACGCCGGTGTCGCTGATCGCTGGGATGCCCTGGCGCTGCTGCGCCGCACTGAGGCTCAGCTTGAGCACGCCGACTCTCCGCCCGAGGAGGAGTGGGTCGGTAACTACAGGCGGGAGGCGCTGCAGCACCAGACAGGGCTGGCGCTCACCGCGCTGGGCGACCATGCCGGCGCTGCACAGCACTTCGTCGCGTCCATGAGCACGCGACGGCCGGTGGAGCGACGTACCCGCGCCATGATCGGTCTGCGGTGCGCCCATGCTCACCTACGCGGCGGCGACGCTGAGCGGGCCGCTGCGACCGTGCTCAGTCTCCGCGAGGACCTCGCGGGGATCGCCTCCGCCCGCGTCCACCGTGAACTGCGGCAGCTTCGCCAGGAGTGGCAGCCGTACCGGGCTGCCCCGCATGTCGCCACGGCGGATTCCCTCGCTGCCGGACTGCTTCGCTGACTGCCGTGTTGTGTGGCCCCGCCGCCCCTCGCCGGAGGCGGGACCGGGCCGGGTCGGCCTCTGCGTGTAGTGCCTGTTGCGAAAGTACTGGTCGTAGGCACTCGTTGACGGCCCCGGTGGCGCCGGTTCAATCGCAGGAGAACGTGCGTGTGCTCTTCGGCCCCGCTGGGCATCCTTTCCGCCTGTGCCGCGACGACGGCTGAGTCATGCTCCGGCCTGATCTGCTTCCGAGACAGACTCCGGCGGGCCGCTTACCGCTCCGGGGGAGCTGACGGGGAGCCGTGACCGGGTGGGATCTCCAGGCCGAACAGGTCGGCGGCGTTGCGCCAGGCGACCCGCTCGGCGGTCTCGCCGGTCAGTCCGGCCGCCGCGACCGCGCCGAACGCGGAGGCGGGGTCGATCAGCGTGGCGTCGGTGCCGAAGAGCAGCTGGCGGGCGTCGACGGCGGCGGCGACCTCGGCGAACCGCCCGGCGGGCGCGTGGGACCAGCAGGGTTCGAGGTAGAGGCGGTCGCACGCGCGGGCCGCCTCGATCGCGTGCCGCCACCCGGTCGCCCCCATGTGGCCCGCGATCGCCCGCAGGCCGGGCAGATCGAGGCACACCTGCGCGAGGTCCAGCACGGAGGCGTCCCAGGTGTGCACCAGCGCGGGGCAGCCCAGCTCGGCCAGCATGGCCAGCGCCTCGCGCATCTGGGGGGAGGTCACAGGTGACCTGGTGTAGTCGGTGTGGATCTTGGCGCCGACGAACCGGCCGGTCGGGAGATACTCGCGCAGGTCGCGCTCGGCGTCGGCGAGCCGCCTGGGGTTGACCGTCACGTAGCCGTAGAGCCGGGCCGTGCCCTCCAGGACGGGGGCGAGCGCCCGGTTGCCGGAGGGGGCGTCGTAGATGACGGCCTCGGTGGCGGACACCACGGCCAGGTCGATGCCGTAGCGGTCCATGACCGCGAGGTTCACCTCCGCCACGTCCATGGTGAAGAACCACGGTCCCCAGTGGGCGTGCACATCGATGATCATGACTGTGCCTCCAGGCCGAGCAGGCGGCGGGCGTTGCCGCCCGCGACGCCGGCCACCTCGCCGGGCGTGAGCCCGCTGGTGGCCAGGCGCAGCAGGGGCACGACCGGCTCGTAGTGGGGGGTGCGCGAGCCGTACAGCAGGCGCTCGGCGCCGACGTGGCCCGCGGCGGTCTCCAGCGCGTCGGGGGAGTTGAGCAGCCGGGTGGAGGTGTGGAAGCCCGGCTCGTCGGCGGCCGTCACGAGGAAGTCGCCGAGGTGGTAGAAGTGCGTGTCCAGGAACACCACCCGGGCGCCGAGCCCGGCGAAAGGACGCCAGAAGCGCCGCACGTCCCCGCCGGTGAGGATGGCCAGCCCGAGGTCGGTGGCCCGCCGAGCGACGTGCCGTACCGAGGGGAAGTCCGCCTCGACGCCCTGCTCGTCGGGGAAGAGCCGGACCGCGCGCGCTCCGGAGCCCGCGAGCCGTTCCAGCTCCCCGCCCGCGCCGACCGGGTCGCGGAGGTCGACGGCGCCGACCGGGAGCAGGTCGGGACGGTCCAGCGCGAGGATCTCGTCGTTGCCGGAGCGCACGTCGAACAGCGCGGCGCGCAGGCCGGCCACCGCGCCGGCCGTGATCCGGTGCCGGGCGAGCGTCTCGCACACCTCGGCCGGGGTGCCGGGCGGGCCGTCGCGGTCGGGGTAGGCGCCGACGAGTACGTCGACGTCGAGGGTCACCGTGAGGTCCCCGATCAGGCCCTCCGCGTCGAAAGCTGTCATGCCGGCAACGATCCGTTCTCCGAGTTCTCTATACCGGTCTTGACCATAATTGCCTTTCTTGCGATCCACAAGCGTCAAGCCAGTGAAAGACTGTTGACAGCGGATGCTCAAAAAATTACGGTCAGGGCCCAAATCGAACAACAATGGACTCGCGACACGGCGGCGGCACGCTCCGGAGCATGCCGCCCCGCGGACCCGAGCCGCTCCGGGCGCGAGAGCCCGCCTCGCCGACGCCGAGCGCGACCTGCGCGAGTATCTCCCGACCGGCCGGTTCGTCGGCGCCAAGATCCACACCGACTACACCAG
>NZ_NGFP01000060.1 GCF_002149035.1 Streptosporangium minutum | reverse complement strand
CCGGCTGACGTCCCGGCCCCCGGCGTCCCCGCTCCGGCTCCGGTCCACTTCCCCGCTCCCAGGGCGAGCGGGAACAGTGCGATCGGCAGCGCCGCGCGGAGTGTGGCGTTGAGGTCGAGCAGCTCCGTGTGCGCCCGGGCACAGCTCGCGCAGGACTCCAGGTGCGCGCGCAGCGCCCGCGGAAGGCGGCCGCTTCTCTTGCGCACGATCGCCGCCAGTGGCTCGGCGTACTCCTGGCAGCGGGGTGACGCGCTGGACACGTGCGCGGCCAGGTACGCCTTGCGCAGCCCCTCGCGGGCGCGGAAGGCCAGCACGCCGACGTTGCCGGGAGTGATGCCGAGGATCTTCGCGACCCGCTCGGGCTCCTCGTCCTCGATCAGGGTGTGCCAGAGCACGGTCTGCCAGCGTCGCGGCAGCGAGCGGTAGGCGCGGGTCACGAGATCGTCCGGCGGCTCCGGCGCGGCCGTCGTGAGATCGTCCTCGCGGAACTCGTCGGTCGGGACGGACCGCTGATCGGACCGGGCCCACTCCGCCGCCGTGTTGCGGACCACCGCGTACAGATAGGGACGCCAGTCGCCGGTCGGACCGGCCAGGCCGTTCCGGACGGTGCGCAGGGTCCGCGCGAACGCCTCACTCGCCAGGTCCTCGGCGGTGTGCGGGTCCCGGCACAGGCGGCGGGCGAAAGCGATGACGGCCGGATGGTGCCGCTCGTACAGCTCGGAGACGGCACGGTCGTCCCCGGCCCTGACCAGTCGGGTCAGGGCCGGGTCATCACTTTCCGGTTCGATCACTTACCTGATTATAAATTTGACGGAATTCTTCTGATACGCGGCTTTTGCGTAGATGCTGGCGGGCTTGGCGGTGACGGCGATGAGCCGGGTGGCCTTCGTGGTCGCGCTCTTCAGCGTGACCGAGCCGCCGGCCTTCTCAAGCAACCAGCGCTGCCCCTTGGCGGCCGTGCCGCACTTGGTCAGGACGACCGAGCGCTTGCCGCCGCTGACCTTGCCGAGCGCCATGCAGCGGTTCTGGTGACGTACCTGCACGTGCTTGCCGACCGTCACGACGTTCCACTTGGCGCCGCAGGCGCCGAGGCGAACCCTGGTGCCGGACGCGGTCAGGCAGGTGCCGTACGCGCTCTTGAACTGGACGTTCCGGCCCCGCGCGGGAGTCTTGGCGGGGTCGAGCGACCCGATCGGGTCCGACGTGACGGCCGGCTCCGGAGCGGAGGTCGGCGTCGTGGTCGGCTGCGTGGTCGGCTGCGTGGTCGGCCTGGTGGTCGGCTGCGTGGTCGGCTGCGACGTAGCCGTCGGGGCCGGGGTGTTCGGCTGGGTGGGTGCGGAGGCCAGGCCGCCCAGCAGCTCGGCCACGAACTCACCCTTGCCGTCGCGCACCACCGCTCCGCCGTCACGGTTGTCCTTGATGGCCAGCTTCCCACCGGCGCGGGCGGCGAAGTTGGTCCTGTCCTGACCGGCCTGCGGCAGCCACTGCTGCGACTTGTCCTGCTTCGCGCACGGGCCGGTCACGACGGTGTCCGCCATGGTGAGGCAGCGGCCGTTCGCCGCGTTGCGGATCGTGAGGTACCCGTCGTCGTCGATGCCGCGCTGCCACGTCTGCGCGGAGCTGCCCGTACACGCGCGCTGCACGACCTGCGCCGCGCTCGCGTCGAGGCATCTGCCGCCGTCCACCACCTTGATGCGGAACTGCCACACCGGGCTCGGCTGGTCCTGGATCAGGTACGGGCTGAACGCGACGTTCCTGATCTTCTCCAGCGCCGGCTGCCGTACCGGCGTCGGCTCGAAGTAGCGGAACTCGTCGATCCGGCACGAGTCGAGGTGGTAGTTGGCCGCGGGGTCGCTCGTGCACTCCTTCCGGGTGCCCATGTTCCGGCAGACCGGGTCGTTGCCGTTCACGCCGCCCCCGTCGCAGTGCGAGAGCCCGAAGCTGTGGATCAGCTCGTGGGTGAGCCCGGCCTCGCTCCAGCACCAGCGCGGGAGGATGACGTTGCCGGTGCTCAGGCCGGCGTTGGCGCCGCCGCCCGTGCAGGAGTCCGTGATCTCGTTGTCCCTGACGAAGTACAACGGCTTGACCCGGTTGGTCTGCCAGAGCGTACGGATCAGGGCCGGCTGGGAGGCGAGGTTCTCGGCCATCGCCTTGCCCATCTCGGCCCGGTTGCGCCCCTTGGCGAACGGCAGCTTCGCCACCACCGGACGGCAGTCACCGTCCTGCACGACCCGGAGCCGCCGGGAGACCCCGAACCGCTCCGCACTCGAGTCGACCGTCTGGTCGGTCTCCCAGAGGGTGTTCAGCAGGGCGGCGCTGTCGGCCTCCCAGGCGTCCTGCCCGGGCTGGTGGACGTAGATCGGCAGCACCCAGCCCTTGTCCTTGGCATCCACCCCATCGCAGGCGAACCCCGACTGGGCCGCCGGAGCCGCCGCCACGGCGGGCGACGGCACCGCCAGGACCGCCCCGCACATCGACAACAGCAACGGCAGCAGCGCGAGGGTAGATCTCATCTTGCTCAATCCGAGCTCCTTTCCTTCACTGAGGAAGGAGTCCGCCCACTCGCCTGGATTACGCGACTTCAGTAATTTCTTTCGGATGTGCCGTGGTCGCCGCCGAGGACGCCGCGCAGGCCGGCCGCACGCCGGTCGATCAGAGGCCCGTACGGCGGTCAATTAAATGAGTGAGTAACTCACTCATTCCTGTACTAGGGTGTCCCGGGTGATCTTGGCCTCCCAGCGCGCAGCCCCCCTCCCACCGGACGAACGGCGTGCCGCGCTCATCGAATCAACCCTCTCGCTGGTGCTCGCCCACGGCCCCGACGTGAGCACCCGGCAGATCGCGCAGGCGGCCGGCGTGGCCGAAGGGACGATCTTCCGGGTCTTCGCCACCAAGGACGAGCTCGTGAACGCGGCCGTGGCCAGCGCCTTCGACCTCTCCCCGCTCCTGCGGGACCTGGCGGCCATCGACCGCGCCGCCCCCCTGCCGGTCCGGCTCGTCGCGGCGGTCGAGTGCCTGCAGCAGCGTACGGCACGCGTCTTCCGGCTGATGGACACGCTCGGATGCCACGGAGTCGCCAAGACGGCCCGCGACCGATCCGATCAGGGCGTTCTCATCGGGCAGGCGCTCGTCGACCTGATCGGCCCCGCAGCCGATCAGCTGCGGTGCGAGCCGCACGAGGCCGCGCGACGGCTGCAGCTGCTGGCCGTCGCGTTCAGCCACCCCCGGTTCGTCGGGGACGATCCGCTGCCACCCGTGGAGATCGTCTCCACGCTGCTGGACGGCATCCGCCTGCACCCCGGGCACGACGCGCTCCACCCGGACTCCACGAACGGGGAACACCCATGCTGAGCCGGCTGCTCCGCACCTACCTGAGGCCCTACTCGTCGACGCTGACCGCCGTGGTGGTGCTGCAGCTGATCGGCACCATAGCCTCGCTGTACCTGCCCAGCTTGAACGCGGACATCATCGACCGGGGCGTCGCCACCGGCGACACCGGCTACATCCTGTCCGCCGGGGGCTGGATGCTGGCCGTGTCCCTCGTGCAGATCGCCTGCTCGATCGCGGCGGTCTACTACGGCTCCCGCGCGGCGATGGGATTCGGGCGCGACGTCCGCTCGGCCGTCTTCCACCGGGTGGGCGGGTTCTCCGCCCGGGAGGTCGCCCAGTTCGGCGCGCCCTCGCTGATCACCCGCAGCACCAACGACGTGCAGCAGGTCCAGATGCTCGTGGTGATGACCTGCACGATGCTGGTCGCCGCGCCGATCATGGGCGTCGGCGGCATCGTCATGGCGTTGCGGCAGGACCTCGGCCTGTCCTGGCTCATGCTGGTCTGCGTCCCGGCGCTGCTGGTGTCGATCGGTCTGATCGTCTCGCGCATGGTCCCCCAGTTCCGGGCGATGCAGGACCGCATCGACGCGGTCAACCAGGTGCTGCGCGAGCAGCTCACCGGCATCCGGGTCGTCCGCGCCTTCGTCCGGGAGGGCGAGGAGACCCGCCGGTTCGCCGCGGCGAACGACGCGCTGACCGGGACCGCGCTGCGCGTCGGGCGGCTGACCGCGCTCATCTTCCCCGTCGTGATGCTGATCCTCAACGCCTCCAGCGTCGCCGTGCTGTGGTTCGGCGCGAGCCGCGTGGACAGCGGCGAGATGCAGGTCGGCGCCCTCACCGCGTTCCTCATGTATCTGATGCAGATCCTCACCTCGATGATGATGGCCACCTTCATCTCGATGATGATCCCGCGAGCCGCGGTCTGCGCCGAGCGCATCGTCGAGGTGCTGGACACCGAGTCGTCGGTGAGCCCGCCCCGGGACCCCGTACGGCAGGTGCACGGCCGCGCCGAGCTGGAGCTGCGGGACGTCGAGTTCCGCTACCCGGGCGCGGCGGCACCGGTGCTGTCCGGCATCTCCTTCCGCGTCACCGCCGGACAGACCACCGCCGTCATCGGCAGCACCGGGGCGGGCAAGACGACACTGGTCTCCCTGGTGCCCAGGCTGTTCGACGCCACCTCCGGAACGGTGTCGGTCGACGGCGTCGATGTCCGCGACCTCGATCCGCAGATGCTCTGGACGCGTATCGGCCTGGTGCCGCAGAAGCCGTACCTGTTCAGCGGCACCGTCGCGAGCAACCTGCGTTACGGCAACCCGGACGCCAGTGACGAGGAGCTGTGGGAGGCGCTGGAGGTCGCCCAGGCCCGCGACTTCGTCGAGGCGATGCCCGAGGGCCTTGAGGCCCCCATCGCGCAGGGCGGCACGAACGTGTCCGGCGGGCAGCGGCAGCGGCTGTCGATCGCCAGGGCGCTGGTCAGCAGACCCGAGATCTACCTGTTCGACGACTCGTTCTCGGCTCTCGACCTGGCCACCGACGCCCGGCTCCGCGCCGCCCTGCGCCCGCACACCGCCCAGGCCGCCGTCGTCATCGTCGGCCAGCGGGTGTCCACCATCGCCGACGCCGACCAGATCATCGTCCTCGACGACGGAGTGATCGTCGGCATGGGGACCCATGACGAGCTGCTGGATTCCTGCCCGACATACATCGAGATCGTCGAATCCCAACTGACCGCGGGGAGCGCAGCATGAGCGACAGGCCCGTGACGACCACACGACCGCCGGCGGGCGGCGGAGGCTTCGGCCGAGGGCCCTTCGGGGGGGCCGGGATGCCCGCGGAGAAGTCGATGAACTTCGGGCCGTCCATGCGGCGGCTGATGGGACGGCTGAGCCCCGAACGCCCGAGAATCCTGGCCGTGATCGGCCTCGCCGTGATCAGTGTGGTGTTCGCCGTCGTGGGACCGAAGATCCTCGGCCACGCGACGGACCTGATCTTCAGCGGTGTGATCGGCAACCGGCTCCCCGCCGGGACGACCACGGAGCAGGCGGTCCAGGCTGCCCGCGCGGCGGGAGACGACAACTTCGCCGCCCTGCTCGCACGGATGGACGTCGTGCCCGGTCGCGGGATCGACTTCGGCGCGCTGGGCACGGTCCTGGTGTGGGTCCTGGCGCTCTACGTCGCGGCCTCGGTCTTCAGCTGGTTGCAGGGATACCTGCTCAACGACGCCGTGCAGCGCAGCGTGTTCCGGCTGCGGGCGGACGTCGAGGACAAGCTGAACCGGCTCCCCCTGAAGTTCTTCGACGGCCAGCCGCGCGGCGAACTGCTCAGCCGGGTCACCAACGACATCGACAACGTGTCCCAGACCCTGCAGCAGACGCTGAGCCAGCTGCTGACCTCGCTGCTGACCGTGATCGGCGTGCTGGCGATGATGTTCGTGATATCGCCGCTGCTCGCGCTGATCGCCCTGGTGACCATCCCGCTGTCGATGGTCGTCACCGCGCAGATCGCGAAACGCTCGCAGAAGTTCTTCGTCGCGCAGTGGGCCAACACCGGCACCCTGAACGCCCACATCGAGGAGGCCTTCACCGGCCACGAGCTGGTGAAGGTGTTCGGGCGGCAGCCGGAGGTCGAGCAGGTGTTCCGGGACAGGAACGAGGAGCTGTTCAAGGCCAGCTTCGGCGCCCAGTTCGTCTCCGGGATCATCATGCCGACGATGATGTTCATCGGGAACCTCAACTACGTCGTCATCGCCGTCGTCGGGGGCCTGCGGGTCGCCACCGGGTCGATGAGCCTGGGTGACGTCCAGGCGTTCATCCAGTACTCCCGGCAGTTCACCCAGCCCCTCACCCAGGTCGCCTCGATGGCCAACCTGCTGCAGTCGGGGGTGGCGTCGGCCGAGCGGGTCTTCGAGCTGCTGGACGCCGAGGACCAGTCCCCGGACCCCGCCGACCCGGTGCCGCCCACCTCGCGGCGGGGTCGCGTCGAGTTCGAGCAGGTGTCCTTCCGCTACGACCCGGAGCAGCCCCTCATCGAGGACCTGTCGCTGGTGGCCGAGCCCGGGCACACCGTCGCGATCGTCGGCCCGACCGGCGCGGGGAAGACGACCCTCGTCAACCTGATCATGCGCTTCTACGAGCTGGACGCCGGCCGGATCACCCTCGACGGCGTCGACATCACCGCGATGCGCCGTAATGACCTGCGCTCGCACATCGGCATGGTCCTCCAGGACACCTGGCTGTTCGGCGGCACCATCCGCGAGAACATCGCCTACGGCAACCCCGGGGCCACCGAGGAGCAGATCCAGGCCGCCGCGCGGGCCACGTTCGTCGACCGGTTCGTCCGCACCCTGCCCGACGGCTACGACACCGTGATCGACGACGAGGGCAACAACGTCAGCGCCGGGGAGAAACAGCTGCTGACCATCGCCCGCGCCTTCCTCGCCGACCCGTCGCTGCTCATCCTCGACGAGGCCACCAGCTCGGTCGACACCCGGACCGAGGTCCTGGTCCAGCACGCCATGGCCGCCCTCCGCTCCGACCGCACCAGCTTCGTCATCGCCCACCGCCTGTCCACCATCCGTGACGCCGACCTCATCCTGGTGATGGACGCGGGCCGCATCGTCGAGCAGGGCACCCACGACGAGCTGCTGGCCACCCGGGGCGCCTACCACCGGCTCTACTCCGCCCAGTTCAGCGGCGCCCTGGTCCCGGGTGACGGCGAGGTGAGCGGAGAGGAGGTGACGGGGGTGAGGGGGTAGTCCGTCACGGCCGGCGATCCCGGACGGACCCGCTCCGGCGGCTCCGTCCGGCGGCTGTCCGACGGTTGGCCGATGGTTGTCCGGCGGCTCCGCCCGGCGGCTGTCCGGTCAGACGCGCGGTGGCGTCCAGCGGACGCCGTCCCCTTCCCCGTCCCGCGCCGGTCGCCCGGGATTCCGTACGGCGGACGTCCCCGGCCCCGCTCCGGAGGTTTCCGGTCCTGATCCCGCCTCGGACGGCTCCGGCCCCGGTCCCGCTCCGGAGGTTCCTGGTCCCGGTCCCGCCGCGACGCGGCGGGCGGTCAGGCGCACGGGGTCCGGCCAGCGCACGCCGTACGCCCAGCCTGCCCGTTCGAACCAGCGGATCAGCCGGGCGCTCGGGTCCAGCTGGCCTCTGAGCACCCCGTGGCGGGCGCAGGCCGGGTCGACGTGGTGCCAGTTGTGCCAGCCCTCGCCGAGGGTCAGGAACGCCACCCACCGGACGTTGGACGACCGGTCCCTGGTCCTGAAGGGGCGCTCGCCGAAGGTGTGGGCGATGGAGTTCACCGACCAGGTCACATGGTGCACCACGGCGTAGCGGACCAGCCCGCCCCAGAAGAGCGCGGTCCACATGCCGGTCCACGACATCGACCACAGTCCCCCCGCCGCGGCGGGCAGCAGGAACGACAGCGCCGCGACGGCCGGGTAGGCGGCGTCGAACCGCCGGACGTCCGGATCGGCCATCAGGTCCGGCACCCAGCGCTGCCGGCTGGAGCGGCGGCGCGCGGTGTAGAACCAGCCGATGTGGGCGTGCGCCATGCCGCGCAGCAGGGCCAGGCCGCTGTCGCCGTACCGCCAGGGCGAGTGCGGGTCGCCGGCCCGGTCGGCGTACTTGTGGTGGCGGCGGTGCTCGGCCGTCCACAGCGTGATCGGACCTTCGAGCGCCATGCCGCCGGCCAGCATGAGGGCGATGCGCAGCGGCCTGCGGCACCTGAAGGCCCGATGGGTGAAGTGCCGGTGGTAGCCGATGGCGATCCCGAAGATGCTGATCAGATACATGACGACGGCGATGACCGCGTCGCGCGGACCGATCCCCCATCCCCAGACGGCGGGGACCGCCGCGGCCAGGGTCAGCACCGGCAGGACGACGAGGGCGACCAGGTAGACGGTGCGGCGCCCGGCCGTGACCGCCACCGTCTCGGCCGTGCCTGACTCCGGCTGACCCGGCGGGAAGGCCGAGGTGGTCACGCTGCCTCCTCGCGGTCGGCGAAGACCGCCTGGTGCGCGGTCCGGCCGACAGGCCGGACCGGCTGATGAACGGTCCGGCCGGTGAGCCGAGCCTGCTGATGAACGGTCCGGCCGGTGAGCCGGACCGGCTGACGAACGGCCCGGCTGACAGGCAGGACCGGTTGACGAACGGTCCGCCGGTGAGCCGGATCGGCCGAGCGGTCCAACGGGTGGGCCGTCCGGCTGTCCGGCCACCCATTGAACGGCCGGACGGCCGGACGGCGGGAGTTGCCGGGAAGTGACGCCTTAATTACTTACTGGAGTCAAAACAATGCATTCAGTAGCCATCTTGAGCTAATGTATCGCCTGCCTAGATTGTGGCTACGGAAAGTGACGATCTCTGTTCGCCATGGCTTCAGTGGTCGGTTCACGCGTAAAGCGGAGGGTCCTACGGCATGGGTGCTGTCGATCAATCGACCATGGGCGGCCATCTGGAGCGATACGACGTGGCCGTGGCGCGTGATCCGATGGCCGCCTTCGGCCTCGTCCGGGAATGGATGCGCACGGACTGGCGCGCCCTCTTCGCGGAGCTCCGCGCCCAGAGGCCGATCTTCGTCACCCCGGCCTTCACCGTCGTGACCCGTTTCGCCGACGTCGTCGAGGTGCTCTCCCGGGAGGAGACCTTCACGGTCAGGGCCTTCGGCCCGCGCCTGGACGCGGCGCTGGGCGGCCCGTTCATGCTGGGCCGGGACGCGACGCCGATGAACTGGCGGGAGAAGGGGCTGATGCAGGTCATGCTCGCCCCCCAGGACGCGGCGGACCTGCGCGGGCTGGCGGGGCGGATCGCGGACGAGGCTCTGGACGCCGCGTCGCGGCGGGGGCGGATCGAGGCCGTCGGCGAGCTCTTCCGGCACGTCGCCCTACGGGTGTGCGGGGAGTATTTCGGCTTCCCCGGGCCCACTCCGGAGACCCTGTCGCGGTGGACGCGGGCCGTGATCACCGACGGCTTCGCCAACTTCCAGGGCGACCCGGCGATCCAGGCCGGGTCGGTCCGCGCGGGCGAGGAGATGATGGCCTACCTCCACGGCCGGCTCGCCGAACGCCGGGCCGCCCTGGAGGCGGGGTGCGAGCCGCCGGATGACATCTTCGGCCGCCTCATCCGTACGACCCTCCCGGCCGAGGTCGGCGTCGACGACGAGCGCCTGCTGATCAACATGGCGGGGCTGCCCCTCGGGTTCGTGGAGAGCGGGCCGGGGGCCATGGTGGAGGCGGTGGAGCAGCTCATGCTCCGCCCGCGGGTGCGGGCGGAGGCCTCCGACGCCGCCGCCGACCCGGATCCCACCCGTTTCGATCGCTATGTCTGGGAGGCGCTGCGGTTCAGCCCGTTCTTCAAGCTGCTCCCCCGGCTGTGCGAGCGCGACTACGTCCTCGCCGCCGGCACCCCGCGCCGGACGGTCATCCCCGCGGGGACGTTCGTGCTCGCCGCGCCGGCCTCGGCCATGTTCGACGCGGACGTGGTGGAGGAGCCGGACGACTTCCGCCTCGACCGGCCGGAGCACCTCCAGCTGCACTTCGGACACGGCCACCACGCCTGCCTCGGCGTGCACCCCGCCAGAGTCGTCATCTGCGAGGTCGTGCGCCGCCTGTTCCGCCGCCCCGGGGTCCGCACGCTCCCGCCGCCGGAGGGGGCGATCACCCGTAGCCACGGGATCTTCCCCGACCGCTTCGTCCTGGGTCTCGGCCCGGACGGAAGTCTCAGCTCGGACGGGCATCCCGGCCCGGACGCGGCCCCCGACCCAAACGGGAATCCCAGTCCGAACGGAAGCCCCAACCCGAACGGAAGCCCCGGCTCGGACGGAAATCCCGGCCCGGACGGAAATCCCGGCCCGGACGGAAATCCCGGCCCGGACGGAAAGGGGGCGTGACGGTGGCACCCACCAGAGCGCGGGCGAGAAGCATCGCGACCGACGGCGCCGCCAACCGTCTCAGGTTCCTAGCCCTGACCAGCGGACGTCCGCTGTGGGACCTCGCACAGCGCGTCCAGCCCGTACGGCGGCGCCTCAACGCCTCTCTGATCGACCATGCGGTCCGCGAGATGCCGCCACGGCCCGAGCCGCTGAGCACCATGGCCGACTACACCTCGTGGGCCTCGCTGACCGACCGGACGTTCAGCGGGCGTCACATGCCGCCGGTCACCGGACCCGAGGGCGGCCGGCCCACGCCCGAACAGGCCGCGGACCTGTTCACCCGGGGTGACGCCATGATCCCGTGTCCCCGGTCCACCGTGCTGTTCGCCTACTTCGCCCAGTGGTTCACCGACGGGTTCCTCCGCGGCGACAGCCACGTCCCCAGGGATCCGCGCAAGAACAGCTCGAACCACCACATCGACCTGAACCAGCTCTACGGGCTCGACGAGGCGGCGACCGCCGCCCTCCGGACGTTCGACGGCGGGCTGCTCAAGAGCCGGATCGTCAACGGGGCGGAGTTCCCTCCCCAGCTCTGCGAGAACGGCAAGATCAAAGGCGAGTTCTCCGCGCTGAGCGTGATCCGTTTCGACGAGCTCACCGACGCGCAGCGCGACACCCTGTTCGCGACGGGCAGTGACCGCGGCAACATCCAGATCGGTTTCACCATGCTCACGGTGCTGTTCCTGCGCGAGCACAACAGGGTGGCACGCCTCCTGGCCGGCCACTATCCGCACTGGGACGACGAACGCCTGTTCCAGACGGCTCGCAACATCCTCATCGTGCTCCTCATCAAGCTGGTGGTGGAGGAGTACATCAACCACATCACGCCCTACCACTTCCGCTTCACCCTGGACCCGCGGCTCTCCGCCATGCTGGCCCACGCACCCTGGTACCGGGAGAACTGGGCCTCGGCGGAGTTCAACCTCGTCTACCGCTGGCACAGCCTGATCCCCTCCAAACTGGCCGTGGGCGACCGGGAGCTTCCGATGGCGGAGACCATGGTCGGTGCGGCGCTCATCCCTGGGCCGGGCCTGGGCCGGCTCTTCGAGGACGCCTCCCGGCAGCGCGCGGGGCGCATCGGCCTGTTCAACACCGACCCCGTCCTGCGGGCGGTGGACGTGGCCAGCGTCGCCGAATCGCGCGCGTTGAACCTGGCTCCCTACAACAGCTACCGCGAGCACTGCCGCTTCCCCCGCGTGCGCCGCTTCGACCAGGTCTCCGGCGACGTGAGGGTGAGCGAGGCACTCCGCGAGCTCTACCGGAGCGTGGACGACCTGGATCTGTACGTCGGCCTGTTCGCCGAGGAGCCGGGCGCCCCGAACGCCATGCTGCCGCCGCTCCTAACGAAGATCATCGCCATTGACGCCTTCTCGCAGGCGTTGACCAATCCGCTGCTGGCGTCGCGGGTGTTCAACGCCGCGACCTTCTCCCCGCCCGGGATGAAGGTCATCGCCACCACGCGGACACTGTCGGACGTGCTCCACCGCAACGTCCCGGAGGACCCGCGACCGCGTTTCGTGAGCATGACCCGGCAGGGAGCGCGGTGAGCGGCGCGGATGCCTCCGGGAACCACCTCCGCTCCGATGTTCGCGGGGAGGCCGCCCCGGCCGAAGACGCCGCGGCCGAAGACACCCCGGCCGGGATTTTCCCGGGTGAAGGCGCCATGGCCAAAGACGCCCCGGCCGGGGATCTCCCGACCGGAGGCGCTCTGGCCGGGAACACCTCGGCCGAAGGCGCCCCGGCCGGAGGTGCCCCCGCCCAGAGCACCTCGGCCGGAGACGCCCCAGCCGAAGGCGCCCCGGCCGGAGGTGCCCCCGCCCCGGGCGCCCTGGCCGAAAGTGCCGCGGCCGCGCAGCTGCTGCGTACCGCGGCCCGGGAGCTGTCCGAGATCGGGGTGGCGATCCAGGAGGCGTCCGTCCACGCCACGGCGGCGCTCACCGACGGCACCGTGCTCGGCGCCCTGCCGTACGCCCCGGCGGAGGGGTACCGGGCCCAGCGTGCCCTGCTCCGCGTGGTCACTGATCGGAGGGGGCTCGGATACGCGGTCGCCGGCGGGCGGCTGGGCGCTCTCGCGGCCAGGCTCGGCGGCATGGCCGGCGCGGAGAGCCTGGCCGTCCTCGTCCTG
Organism: Streptosporangium minutum; assembly: GCF_002149035.1. Classification (GTDB taxonomy): domain Bacteria; phylum Actinomycetota; class Actinomycetes; order Streptosporangiales; family Streptosporangiaceae; genus Streptosporangium; species Streptosporangium minutum. The sequence continues at coordinate 25,627 of NZ_NGFP01000060.1, read as the reverse complement.
GCGACCTCACTACGGCTGCGGATCACCGCCGTGGCCCTGGACCATCCGGAGCTGGTCGACGACCCGCTGCTGGCCAGGCTCATCGGAGCGGTCGGCGCCGACCGCGACATCGAGTCGGTCCGGGCGCTGCGCGCCCTGCTCAGGGACCGCGGCGCCGTACGCACGCTCAGCGAGCTCGCCCCGGTCTTCGGCGAGGTGCTCGCCCTGCGGGCCCTGCTGGACGAGAACCCGCTCAACGACACCGCCGCCTGGCTGATCGCGACCGGGAAGGGGTACGCCAGCGCCGACCCGATCATCGGCATGAGCAACCGGGCCGTAGCGGTCCTCGACACGGGGGAAGGCGGCGCGCGCCGGCTGGAGCCGGCCCCGGCCGAGGTCACGCGGCTGAGCTCGGAGGGGTCGCTGCTCGGCTTCCTCCGCAACATCGGCGCCCTCGGCACGACCGGGCGGGTGCTCATCCAGAGCGTGGCGGGCCCGGACGGGGTGGTGCGCCACGTCGTCCAGGCGCCCGGCATGAGGTCCGGCCGGCCCGACAACGGCTCCCCGCAGGACCTGCTCGGCGCCTTCAGCAGCGCCGTACTCGACAGCGGCCCCTACAGCCGCGCGCTGATCAAAGCCGTCGACGACTTCGGCATCCCGCCGGGGGGTGAGATCGCCCTGGTCGGGCACAGCGCGGGCGGTGCGGCGATCATGAACCTGGCGCAGGACCCGGAGTTCTGCGCCCGCTACACCGTCACCCACGCCGTGGCCGTCGGGTCGCCGGTCGACTTCAAGAAGCCCGCCGACCCGCGGACGTGGATCGCCAGCGTCACCAACCAGCACGACATCATCCCCACCCTGGACGGGCAGGGCGCGGGCGGCTGCTTCGACCTGCATCCCGGCTGGTACGTGGTCGACTACTCCGACCCGACCCACCTGTTCCCGATCTGCCACAGCATCGAGCGCTACACCGCCAACCTCGCCCACGACCTGCCCGAGGCCCGCGACCGGATCGACCGTCAGCTCACGCCGTACCGGGGGCCGGTCACCCGCTCGCAGGCCTACCTGCTGTCCGACCGCGACCCCCACCCCGAGGGCTTCCCCTTCCTCACCGTGCCGACCTATCCGGCGGCGACCTCGCGGGGGACGCTCGAACTGCCGGTCAGATGCCAGGACGGCTCCGCCCTCACGGCCTACTTCGCCGCCGACCCGGGCGTGGCGGCGGCCCTGCTGGAGGGGACCGGGCTCGGGCCCGCCGTCCAGATCGCGGGGCGCGCCCTCGTCGCCGTCCACGCGTTCTGGAACCGGCGGACCAGTCTGGGCGGCTACCGTGAGGTCCACCTCGGGATCGTCGTACACGACCCGTGGCGGCCGCGGCCGTTCCGGGTCTGGCCGGATCTCGTCCGGAGAGCGGACCGCCGCCGCTCCGGCAGCTTTCTCGTCGGCTCCGTGGTCGACACCGACACCGTGTCGGCCGTGGCGCCGGAGATCTGGGGCTGCGAGCCGTCCGTCGTGCCCCTGGACGTCGCGGTCACGGCGAGGTCCGCCCGCGTCGTGGTCGGCGGCCCGGACAGCAGGCTCCTCGCCTTCCGCGGCCCCCTCGGCCCGGGGATCCCGGCCGGAGCCTGGGACCTGGTCGGCTACTCCCGCCGCGAGGGCGCCACGCTGCGGTCGTGCGTCGAGACCCGGGGCCGGGGACGGGCGCATCCCGCGCCACGGGCACGGCTGACCGTCGGGCAGGCGGCCCACCCCATGGCACGGCACTTGCGTGAGCTGGGCCTCGACGGCGCCCGCCCGCTGCTGTGCCTGTCCACCGTCGCCCACCAGACCCTCCGCGCCGCCGCTGTCCCGATGCGGATCACCTGACCGATGTCCCTGTACGGATCCCCTGGCCCGGTGTCCCCGTACGGACCACCTGACCGACGTTCCCCTACGGACCACCTGACCCGGTGTCCCCGTACGGACCACCTGACCGACGTTCCCGTACGGACCCCTGGCCCGGTGTCCTCGTACGGACCCCCTGACCCGGTGTCCTCGACCGTCTAACTGAAGGAGTATCCGGATGCCCGCCGTTCCCCAGGCGATCACCGCCCACGCCAAGGTCCTGCGGTCCGATGCCCGCGTGCTCGCCGAATGCGCCGAACGCCTGCGGGAGATCGGGGCCCGGCTGGACGGAGACGGCGTCGCACCGGAGTGGCTGCTGGAGACCGTGAACGCCCACATCGCCGCCTGCACCGCGGCCTCCGCCGACCTGGCCGAGGCCGCGACCCGGTTGCACGTCTACGCCGACCGGGTCCGCCGCTGACACGGTCACACATCTATACCGGCCGGACCCACCGCTGACACGGTCACACGTCTACACCGGCCGGACCCGCCGCTGACATGCATGCGGGTTGCACGTGAACACGATGCGACGTTTCAATGCCAGATCGGGACGGAACGCATCATCATACGATCATGCGGAATCTGTGGCGGCGGTCGCGGGCGTCCACGCGGCTGGGGCTGATCTCGATCGGGCTCACGATCCTCCTGAGCGGCTCGATCTACCTCATCGTCGCCGCGGGAGGTCCCGACTGGCTCACCACCGTGGCGAACATCAGCCAGATCATCGGCCTCCCGCTGGCTGTGGTGAGCATCGTGGTGCCCTCCCTCACCGCTCGCCGCTCCACCGCGCCGGAGCCGGTGCGGGTGGCTCTGGCCCGCCAGGTCCATCAACAGGAATGCCAGGTGCGGGCGGCGTTGCTGCGTGGTGTCATCGCGGCCGATCTGTCCTTCGACGACACCGATCCCGCGGCCGCCGGCTACAGCGCCGACCGCGACCGTGACGGCGACGGCCGGGAGCCAGAGGGCGGCGCGGTGGCGAGGTGGGTGTCGAAGAAGGCGGCGGGGCTGCTGTTCTGGCAGGAGACCGACCCCCTCCCGCCCCAGGACGGCGCCGACGTGCCGCCGGCCGGACAGGGCACGCTGGCCAACGCCGCCGGTTATCTCTCGGCCCTGCCCGGCCGGCGTCTGATCATCGTCGGGGAGCGGGGATCAGGCAAGACGATGCTCGTGATCCAGATGGTGATCGACCTGAACCAGGCCGTCCTCGACGACCCCGCCGCCGGCGGACCGGTCGCGATCCGCCTGAGCGCCGCCTCCTGGCCCACCGGCCGGCCGCTGGCCGACTGGCTGGCCGACCAGCTCGTCCTCGGCTATGCCATGTCCCCTCAGGAGGCCGGGCGTCTGGTCGCCGAGAACGCCGTCCTCCCGATCCTGGACGGCCTGGACGAGATGGACCCCGATCCCATCCAGGCCGACGGCGGCGACCCCGTCCCCGGCACCGACCCGGCGCCGGGCGACCAGGATGATGCCCTGGACAGGCAGGACGCCGCACCAGGGCGGGCGGCCGCGCTGATCGACGAACTCAACCGCTTCTACACCGGTGCGGCGTTCGGCCCGGTGGTGGTGACCACCCGTCCCGGCCGCCATACCCAGCTGATCGAACGCGGCCTGCTGCTCGAACACGCCCGCCAGATCACCATCCGGCCGCTCACCGTTCCGCAGGTCACCGACTACCTGCACAGGCGCTATCGGTACCAGCCCCGCCAGCACCACGCCTGGCAAGCCGTACTGGACCGGCTCGACCACTCCGGGCACGCGGGCGTGCGGGAGTTCCTGTCCACACCCTGGCGGCTGATCCTGGCCACCAGCGCCATCGACCACGACCCCGGCCAGGCCGCCCAGTTCGTCCCCCATGCCGACCGCCACAGCACGGAGACGGCAGCCCAGACCCGGCAGCGGCTGGAGGGGAGCATGCTGGCCAATTTCATCCCGGCCGCGACCGCGCTGACCCCCCGCGGCCGTGGCTCCTACACCCCCGAGCAGGTGGAGCGGTGGCTCACCGTACTGGCCCGGCACCTGCGCTGGCAGGCCGACTACCTGCGGCACCACCCCGCCCCCAGCGGCATGTCCGGGGTCGACATCGTCCCGCACCTGCTGTGGCCGATCGGCGGCCGCCGCCTGACCCGCCTGCTGCACACCACAGCGATGCTCGTCGGCATCGTCACCGTCGCCGCCCTCGTTCTCACCCCGTTCCCGCCCGCCCCCTGGCCCGACGAGGCCCCTCGCTGGGTGTTGGGCGCCGTCCTCGGGGTGACGTTCCTCCCCCTCCTCGTCTACCGCACCGAATGGCCCGCACCCCACGTCGCCATGCGGAACATCTCCGCCCCCGCACTCCAGGCCGGCCTCGGGGGCGGTCTCATGAGCGGACTTTTGATCGTGGGCCTGGCCGCGATCGGAAGCGTGTTCGGCACCGTGAAGTCCGAGCTCGTGGTGATGGCCGTATTCGGGCTCGTAGGAGGGCCCGTCGGCGGGCTCGTGTTCGGGCTCATGGGCGGTCGGGGGTCGTGGAACCCGTCAGCCGATCTCGTCTCCCCTCGGCAGGCCGTCCACCTCGACCTCGTGTTCGGTCTGGCATCCGGTCTCGTACTCGGGATCACGGGAGGGGTCGTGGGAGGGCCGTTCGGATTCATATTCGGGCTCACATTCGTCATGCTCGCCTCCTTCACGTCCACGCAGGGATTCATCCCCCAAGGCGAGAGCGGAGAAGAGGATCGCCTGTCAGTAGTGATCACGATCGCGGTGGGCTTCGGGCTCATGGTCGCGCTCGGGGCCGTGGTCGATCCCCCGATGGGGATCCGGGCCGATCTCGGAGTGGGGCTCTGGTCCGGGCTCGTGGGTGGGCTCGTATTGGCGTTCATGGGCGGGCTCACCGTGGGAAGCAGCGGCGCGTACTACGCGATCGGCATCATGCTCGCCGCCCTGCGCGGGCGGCTGCCATGGCGGTTCGCCGCGTTCTGCCAATGGGCGTGCCAGGCGGGGCTCCTGCGGGTGGCGGGTACCGGCTACCAGTTCCGGCACCATGAGTTGCAGTCCTGGCTCACCGATCACGGGTAGCCGGGTGTACGGTCCCCGGCCCGCCGACGCCTGATCCAGACTCGGAAAGACGGGTAGCCGGGCGTGCGGCCCCCGGCCCCTCGACGCCTGATCCAAGCTCAGAAAGACGGGTAACCAGGCCTGCGATCCCCGGCCCCTCGACGCCTGTCCCGGACTCGGAGAGGTCGAGGCAGCGCGGCGGCGGCCGGGGACCGCTCCGCACACACGGTGGGGCAGCATGGAGGGGTGAGCGAGAGTACGAGCATGCTGGCGGAGCTGCTGACCGCGGGCGAGGTCGTGGTGCTGAGCGGGGCCGGGATATCGACGGAGTCGGGGATCCCCGACTACCGGGGGCCGAGCGGGGCCTCCCGTCGGCACACCCCGATGACCTACCAGACGTTCGTCGGCGACCCTGCGGCCAGGCGGCGCTACTGGGCCCGCAGCTATGTCGGATGGCGGGCGATGACCCGGGCGGCGCCGAACAGCGGCCATCACGCGGTCGCGCGCCTCCAACAGCGGGGTCTGGTGGCCGGCGTCGTAACTCAGAACGTCGACGGCCTGCACCAGGCGGGCGGCGCCCGATCGGTCGTCGAACTGCACGGCAGCCTGCACCACGTGATCTGCCTGAGCTGTGGCGACTCGACCTCGCGGGAGGAGCTGGACCGTCGCCTGACCGAGGCGAATCCACAGTTCGGCGCCCGTGCCACCGCGGTCAACCCGGACGGTGACGTCGACCTGGGGGACACGGAGGCCGACGGGTTCCAGGTGGTCGGATGCCGGGCGTGCGACGGAGGGGTGTTGAAGCCCGACGTCGTCTTCTTCGGGGAGACCGTCCCGGCGGGGCGGGTGCGCGAGTGCTTCGCCCTGGTGGAGAGAGCACGCCTGCTCCTGGTTCTCGGGTCGTCGTTGACGGTGATGTCGGGCCGCCGGTTCGTCCTGCACGCCGCGAAACTCGGCATCCCCGTGGCGATCGTCAATCAGGGCCCGACCCGCGGCGACCGATACGCGACCCTCGCCGTCGACGCCCCGTTGGGCACGACTCTTCCGGAGCTGGTCCGCCTCGTCGACACCCGGGCCGCGGCAGCCGGTTCACCCGAGCCGATGTGAAGCGGTTCACCCGACCCGATGTGAGGCGGCAGCGCCGGGGAGCCCGCATCGTGAAGATCCCATCACAACCTGCCGTTGCCGTAATGGACGCGATAAAGGCCCTATAGCCTTCCGTCCCGTGCCCAAACGATCATCAATGCTCTGGGCGGCGGCGATCCTGACCACCGTGGCCCCCGACATCTATTTCCGGGTCGTGACGATGCTGTCCGGCGCGGAGGAGCGTGTCTTTTACGGCTGGGTGTCGTGGGGGCAGTGCGCGGGTTACGAGATCAACTCTCAGCTGCGGTCGCTGCTCGGCCCGGTCTGGGATTTCCCGCTGCTGTGGTTCGGATCCGCGCCGCTGATCGCTCTTGCCTGGGGCGGCCGGCTTCTGAGCGAGCGGACCGGCCACCCTCGGCTCGGCCGGATCCTGGTCCGCTCCGCCGCCACAGTGATGATCGTCCACCACCTCCCGTCCCCGCTGCTGTTCATGTTCGACACGTCCAACGATCCCAGGTGCGTGCAGAGCTGGGGGCCGCTGGAGGTGACGGGCTGGGGCATCGCGATGAACCTCTACTATCTGGTCCCCGCGGTCCTCGTGCTCCTAGCCGTCCGCCCTCCGGGCCCCTCCCGGAGAGGCCGTCTCACCCGCACGGGAGCCGTGGCGTCGCTCGCGATCATGATCATCGTCGGCGCGGTGGCCGACACCGCAGCCGGGAGGGTGAGCGACTCGTGGGCGCTCGACTGCGCCGGATTCGGCGACGGCACCGTATCCGGGCTCGGCGAACACGAGAAGGGATTCCTGTGCGGGATCCGGGACGAATCGTTCGGCAGGGGCGTGTCCCAGCTGGCGGACATGCCGGACCGCGAGCTTCTCGCGTACGGCCGCCATCTGTGCGAGCTGGCCGTACGGAACGGGGGCGACGTCAACGCACCCGCCGTGTCGGAGGCGATCGGTGAGATGAACTCGCTGGTGGGGCCGCTGACGAGGCTGTGTCCCAAGGTCGCCGAGGTGGAGCAGGAAAGAGAGCGGGAAAGGCAGGCGGAGAACGACGCCTTCATCGCGGCGGCGGAGAAGAGCTGTTCCGTCCACCCCCGCCACCGGCCGAGGATCAAGGCGGTGCGGCAGGTCCGCGCGACCATGTGGACGGAGTTCTGGGAGATCAACGCGTGGGACGAGGGGAGCGAGGGCGGGGAGGTCGGCGGCATGGTCGCCGGCCTGGTCGGAAGCGGACCCGGCGCGCTGAACATCTGGGCGGCGGACGAGATCGGCCACGCGTGCGTGACGGGCGAGGCCTACCGGCGCCGGCCTCCGGTGGAGACCCGGGGGTGGGAGCAGGTCGTCGAGGTCGGCTACGAGACCAGGAAGGGAGTTCTGACCGTCGTGGACGGCGAGGGCGACCGGCTTCCCAACCTGGCGGCCGACGGGCCGGGAAGCTACCGGGTCCGCGTCCACGTCCGCGGGCGCAAGGCCGCACAGGAACACATCGACGTCCCTGACGGTACTGTCCAATTATTGATCATGGTGTTCCCCGGCGACGAGAAGAGGCCCGTGATCTACCGCGACTACCCGCCGAGGAAGACGCGGAAATAGGCCTCTGTCACGAGCCCTGCCCATCCGCCGCACCACCACGTGGCCCGTCAGGCGCGCGCTACCGATCCGCCGCGACGAGTACGGCCCGCACGACGGCGTCCGTGTCGGTGAGGTCCTCCAGCACCAGATCGGCACCGGCCTCCTTCAGAGCCCGGACATCGCTGGCGCCGGTGGCGACGGCGACCACCCTCGCTCCGCCCAGGTGGCCGGCGAGGACGTCGTTCGGCGTGTCCCCGACCAGCACGGTGTTGTGCGTGGTGAAGGGTTCCCCGTACTTCTGAGTGGCGCGCTTCTGCGCCATGCCCACCAGCACGGCGCGGTCCTCGTGGTCCATCCCGTAGGCGCCCACCTCGAAGTCCACGAAGTGCTCCAGCCCGAACGCCCTGAGCTTGCCGATCGCGAGAGGCTCCATGTTCCCGGTGAGCACCGACTGGATCACATCGGCCCGGCCCGCCAGCACGTCGAGCACCTCGCGTGCCCCGGCCAGGACCCTGCCCCGCTCCGAGATCGCCGCCTCGTGAACGACGAACGCCTCGGCGAGGGCCGTTCCGAAGGAGTTCAGCAGCCGGTCCGACACCTCGACGCCGTGCGTCCGGAGCGTCTCCACCGTGATCGCCCAATCGGTCCGCCCCGCCATGGCCGCCGCCTGCTTCATCTGCTGCCCGGTGACCACCTGGAAGGCGTGGGCGTAGATGTCCCTGCCGATGCCATCGGCATTGATCAGCGTGTGATCGATGTCCCAGAGCACAAGCGTTCTCACGGAGCTCACCGTCCGAGCATAACGGGATGCCTTTTCCGGCCGTGGACAGCGCCAAGGGCCTGTCTCGCAACCTTCAGCTCGCGTCAGCCGACCGCACCGGCCCACCACCCGGGCCGTCGATTCGTCGACGGTGACCGGTCGGCCCACAGGGTTCACGCCGTGGCCCACGGCCCGGGTGGCGAATTTCGCGGCTCAGATCAGGTCGATGCGTTCCTGCGCGATCGGGTAGCCCGCCTTCGCGAAGGTGGCCGCCATCGGGAAGTTGGTCTGGTCCGTACCGGCCACGATGCGGTCCACGCCCTCGCCGACGAGTTTGTGCGTGGCTTCGACGAGCGGGTCATAGGCGTATCCATGGCCCCGGTGCTCGGGCACCACTCCGATGTAGCCGATGAGGGGGTCACCGTAGTTGCGGCCGGGGACGCTCAGGCCGACGAGATCCCCGGCGGGGGTGTAGGCCAGACGCCACCAGTCGCGCGGGCTTGGCATCCAGCGCAGGTAGTCCAGGTCCTCCTGGGCGGCCGCGTCCAGCCCGGATTCGGTGACGGTACGGCGCGCATGGGCGTCGAGACTGCCCTCGTGGATGCGGCGAAAGACTTCGAAGATCACCGCGTCGTCAGGCTCGGGGCGAAATTCGAGGCGGCCCGGACGCGGAGGCACGCCGCAGTCCGGCGTCCAGCGGTATCGATAGCGCTCGACGAGCGGGGACAGACCGGCGGCGACGGCCGCGTCGATCCGGGCCTGGGCCTGGGCCTGTTCCCGGACCGCGGGGTTGTCGCGCCAGCCGGGCGGCAGCTTGAGGGAGTACTGGGCATGCAACGGCGACGTACGGAGCAATTGCACCGCGGCATCGGGGTCGGTGAAGTCGAACCAGTCGAGGGCGAGAGGCTTGACGTCCTTCGGGCCGGCCCACCAGGCGGCGCGGGCCACGACGACGCCGTCGCGCAGGGCCACCCAGCTCCACTCCGGGCGGTACTCGCCGGCGACGGCCATATCGGCATAGGTGTCACCGAAGGCGGCGAAGCCCACCAGCCCGGGGTCGGACAGGGATTCAAAGAGATCTTCCTCGCCCGCAGTGAGCGGGCGGATGACCAGATCGGTCACGTGAGGGTTCCTTTTCGGGTAGCGATGCGCTCCCGTTCAGATCCGCGGCGCCCTCGGAACGGGGTGGAAGCACATGACAGTCATCCTGGCCACGGTTCCCACCTCCTTCATGCGATCGAGAGCGCCGAAGCAGCGTAACCGCGTGATCAAATCGCTGACAACAGCGACCGATCAGGCCGGTCGGCGGCAGCGCAGCGACGTACTCCCCCGACCGATGTGCCGGATACGAGGACACCAAGGCCCGTTGGTTTTTGAGTCAGGTCGGCAGGAGAGCGCCAAAAAAACATGATGCCTGCAGTTGGACTTGCGCCGATCACTACGGCTGCCCCGACCTCAACCAGCCAGACCACGAACCGTCACCGAGTGTCAGACGGGTAGGTCCCAGCTCGGGCCGTCAGATTCACCCAGCCAGACGTACTGACGCTCCCCGGTGACGGTGAGCCCGTACGCCGACTGGTGCGGAGACCCGGCTGCCTGCCAGGTCAGGACGGCGTGCTCGACCGCGTCCCACAGCCGCAGCGGCCCGCGCTGGCGGACCGTCCACCCGCCTCGCGGATCGAGCCCGGTGGCGGCCAGCGAACCGGTGGCCACGTCCCACAGGACGACCTCGTCACCGCCGCCCAACCTCACCGCCGACGGCGCGGCTAACTGCGCAGCGAACAGCCCGGCCGGGTCGTCCAGAACTCCAGGATCCACCCGGCTCTCCCTGGCATCCCCGGTCACGAGGTAGGCGGACGGCATCGGAGGCGGGCCATGGGGACGGGCGGTCATGAAGGAGATGTCATCCCTCAGGAACCGCCCGCTCGCGGTGCCGTCGGCGTCCAGTGTGAGGTGCGCGAACGCGGACCCGCCCATCCACCCGGACAGCGGCGCGGTGATCGTGCCACCGTCGCGGACCTGCCACATCCACGAGAACGGGATGGAACGGACCGAGCAGGTGGCGATCAGCCGGTCGTACTCGGCGTTCTTGTCATATCCCAGCAGGCCGTCCCCAGTCACGACCGTCGGCGCGTACCCGGCCGCGGTGAGCGCGTCACGGGCCCGGCCGGCCACCGCCGGGTCGTACTCGACGGAGGTCACGGCGTGGGAGCCGAGCCTGTGGCACATCAGTGCGGCGGAGTAACCGGTGCCCGTGCCCACCTCCAGCACCTTGTCTCCGTCGGAGATCCCCGTGGCCTCCAGCATCAGCACGACTAGGCCGGGCAGGGTCGACGACGACGTGGGCGCTCCGGAGACGGTGCCGTGCGCGCCCTCGACCATGCTCCCGTCGATCTGCGTCACCCAGGTCTCGTCGCGGTAGACCAGGTGGAGCCACTCGTCCTCGGTGACCTCCGCACGGTGGATCACCTCCCACTCGCCGTCCCCGGTGCCTCCGGCGACCGCCGAACCGAGGAATCGCTCACGAGGTACGGCCTCGACCGCGTCCCGCCAGGCCGGATTGCGTAGGGAACCGGTGCGGGCGAGCCGGTCGGCGAGGGTACGGCGGAGCCGTACGGCGAGGCCGGGGGGTTCGTGGGCGGTCATGTCGAGTCCTCCAAGAGCAGGTCGGCGATGGCGGCGGCGATGGGTAGCCCGGTGGCGTCCTCCAGCCATCCCCACTGGCCGTTGGGGTTGCACTCCAGGAACACCGGAGTGCCGTCACCGGTGAGCGCGAAGTCGAACGCGCCGAAGCTCAGGCCGAACTCTCCCAGGTAGGCGAGGCAGGCGTCGGCAAGTCCGGGCGGCGGCTCGACGACTGTGTAGGAGAGGCGGTCGTAGTCCTGCCGCCAGTCGAGCAGATCGGAGTCGAGCCGGACGCAGAACACGCGCTTCCCGACAGCTGTCACCCGGAGATCGGCTGTTTTGCGGACACGTGCCTGGAACAGGTGCGCCGTGGCGCTGACGGTGCCGTCTATGTCGTCCGGTCCGACCTGAGCTGTCCAAATGGTGCGGGGCTCCCCATCGGAGCCGGTGTACGGCGTGGCTCGCAGCGGTTTGTAGACGATCGAGCCATGCTGGGCGGCGAACGCGCGGGCGTCCTCCAGCCGATTGGTGACCAAGGTGGTGGGCACCTCGAATCCGGCCCGCCGCGCGATGGCGAGTTGGAGGGGCTTGTGCTCGGCTGCCGTGATCGCCCACGGGTGGCTGACGTACGGGCACCGCAGAGCCGTGAGCACCCCGCCCACCCCGAATCGGGCCTGCGTCCCGATGAACCGTTCGACCTGTGACAGATTGTCGGCCAGGTACGGCGTGGGGCGCCGGTAGTACACGGCTTCCACCTTTTCCAAGATGATCCGCCGGGATCGTGTGGTCAGGACACCGTACGGCGGGAACCGCCCGAACCACGCCGACAGCTCAGCATCGGCAGGGAACTCCACACCGGGGTCGAAGCGGGCGACGCACGCGTCACGCCGGTTCAGCTGATCGATGACCATGTCTGCCGTCGGATCGTCCAGGCAGGTGAGCACCAGGATCACGGAAGTAGCCGTCAGTCGTTGTCGTAGTCGGTGACCGTGGTCTGATCCGAAGGCTGAGGGCCCTTGCCGTCGCCGCTGCCCCCCGTCCTCTGTGACCTACTGGTCTGCTTGTTGGTGCCGTGCTTGCCCGCCTCGATGAGCCGGCTGGTCATCGTGTCGCAGTAGACGCCGGTCTGGGTGACCGGATCGAGTTCGACCCTGTACGGCGCGGCGGGCGCGGGCGCTGTGGACGTGAACGGGGCCGATCGGGTGAGGCCCCATGGTTGACTGCACGGGTTGTTCATGGGTGCGTCCTTTCCCTGGTGGATCCCAGGAGGAGTAGGAGGCGAAGCGCGCGTCTTGACGCTAGAAGCCCCTTCCGACGCAGCTCAACGAGTTTGAGTGGCATTGCGGATCAGCCCGCTCAACAGACGGCAGCTGCGCCGCGCCGCGCAAACTCGCGCAAACTCCTTGAGGCGGTAATGCACGGCGCACAAACTCGGTGGCGTAGTCATCCGCGCCCCGATCGGAGGAGAAGCCCCCATGGCACTACGTTTCCTCGGCAAGGACACCATCGACGGCGGTTCGCCGACGCTGTTCGACGACGGCGACAGATACGTGCTCCAAGGCTGGATCGTCACCGATCCGACCGTGCTCGCCCAGCTCGACCTCGCTGACCATGAGACCGTCGTCGAGGTGCCCAAGGAGCTGATGAAGTTCCTGCCGGAGGGCGTGACCGTCCCGGCGGGATCGCCACTGGTGCTCGATCGCGAAGAAACGTATGTGTTCCAAGGCCTGCTCATCACCGACCCGGCCGTACTCGTCCAACTGGATATGCCCAGCCATGAGACGGTGATCGAGATTCCGAAGACGTCGATGCCCACGCTGGAGGTGGCCAGTGAGCTGGAGCGCCGGAGCGCCAACGTTTGACCAGTGGACCGCGATGTTCCGCTCGTGTGAGCAATCGGCCATCCACCTGGAGATGCGCGACCTGTACGCCGTATCCGCCGAAGACCCGATGTTCTCGGCGTGGAAGGCGGGCCACCGCTACGACCCCGCTGACGAGGAGTCGTGGTGGCGGCCGTGGCTGAGCCTGATGCGGGAAACGACCGGCAGAGGTGTGGAGGTGAAGCGGGCCCGGATCGTGTCGGAGCCGGTGACCGAGTACATCCGCTTCGAGTACGACGTCTCTTTCACCAACATCATGGCGGGCGAGCAAGGACGGTGGCTTCCTCGGCGCCGGACGTCCGGGATCACCCTGCCCGGCAACGACTTCTGGCTGCTGGACGGAGCCCGAGTACAGTTCAACCACTTCACCGGAGACGGCGACTGGGCTGGGGTGGAATGGTGCGAAGATCCCGACGTAGTGAAATTGTGCGCGGCGGCGTTCGATGCGGTGTGGGCAGCTGGGATCGACCACAGCGACTACACGCCCGCCTGACCACCCGCCCCCGCCCGCACACTCGGTAAGCAGCACCATGTCATCGCCATCACACGCAGTCGACCAGGCCAAACAGGCTCTGTGCACCCGCCTGCGTGAGATCCGCCTCGCCGCGCATCTCACCGGGCGCGACCTCGGCGATCTTGCGGGATGGCACTCCTCGAAGGTGTCGAGAATCGAGCACGGTAGGCAGACGCCGTCCGAGAGCGACATCAGCACCTGGTGTCGGCACTGCGGCGCCGATGATCAGGCCGGTGACCTGATCGCATCGCTACGCACCATCGACGAGATGTACGTCGAATGGCGGCGAATGCAGCGCACCGGCCTGCAGCGGCTTCAGAAGGCTGCGGTTCCGCTGTATGAGCGGACCAGCTACTTCCGCGTCTACGAGCCATCGCTAATCCCCGGCCTGTTCCAGACGGCTGACTACGCGCTGGCTCTCATGCGGGCTGTCGTCGCGTTCCGGGAGATCCCCGACGACAGCACCGAGGCGGTCGAGGCCCGCATGCAGCGGCAGAAGGTCCTCAGCTCCGGTGGCCGCCGCTGCGCGGTCATCCTGGAGGAGGCGGCGCTACGGACCCGGATCGGCGACGCCGAGGTGATGGCCGGCCAGCTCGGCCACCTGCTCACCGTCGCCTCACGCTCCAACATCAGCCTCGGGATCATCCCGATCCGTAACCGCGTCATGTGGCCCACCAACGGATTCTGGATCTTCGACGAGGAACGGGTCCTGGTGGAGACCTTGTCAGCGGAACTGACCGTGACTCAACCGCATGAGATCGCGCTGTATGCCAAGGCGTTCACCCAACTCGCTGAGATCGCGGTGTACGGCGCGGCAGCACGGACGTTGATTGCTTCGGCCATCGCCGCGTTGGACAACATGTAGCGGTCCATTCCGCATGGTCAGCAACAGATCCTTCAGGCGATGATCTGACGAAGAACATCGATGAGCCCCGCACCGATGCCTCCGATGACAACCAGTGCACTCGCGCAGCCGCTTCCCTGCTTCGCCGCCGTCTTGGTCGCATGCTGAGCGTGGGAAAGAGGCTGAGGCTGTACAGCCACATGAATGACGGGCTCACCCCTCGGGGTGCTATTCCAGTCGGTTCGGTCGACGAACTGCTTCTTGTATTCGGAGGGGCTCAACTCCCTCCGACGCCAGAACCCGTGCCACTCCGGGTGCCCGGCTCGGGCCTGCTCCTCACGTTCGGCCGCCAACTGTTCCGACAGTGCCTGCCCCTCGGAATTGGCGAACAGACCACCGTGCACAGCACTGATCTCAGTCTGCAGCGTCTCCACCGCCTGTTCAGGAGTAACCACGCGGATTCCCGTAGCCAGAGCTTTCGCCACACGCGGATCGTCAGCCGCGTCGGCGGCGACTACCAAACGAACGGTCTTGGTCACGTTGACCGCGACCGTGGCTCCATGCGCGACAGCGAAGTCCATGACTTCAACGATGTCAGGCGCGTCTCCCGCCGGTAGAAGCCGCCAGCCCTTGAGTGGTCCATTCTTCTTCGCCCGGTCGGCCCCGGCAGCCTCCTCCAGGTCACTGATCAGATGAGATGCTGAAAGTTCCTTGGCTGCGCGCTGAAGCTCCTTAAGTTCAACGGTAGTCACCACCCCATCCGCTTCTGCTCGGGCCCGTACGCTGGCGAGGAATTGCTCGTGCACATGGCGTGCCGTTGTCTGGGTCAGACCCGCCCGAGCGGCAAGCACCGCAAGCTGTCCGGCTTCCTCACCTACAATGCGACCATCTGCGAGCGCATGACCAAGCATGGCCTGGTATTCGGTTACGCCCTGTGGGCGCGGCATGGGTGACTGCGTCATAAGCGGAAGACGAGCAGTCAGTGTGACCAACCAGCCCTCCGTACCCTTCCGTAATCCTGCGGCACGGGGAGCAATGAATCCGGTGCGGGGATACTGCGGTAGAACCACTGGCGGTGCACCAGCCCAGGCGAGACGCTGGGGTGCTTCGGAGATGAACTTCGACAGCGTCCACCCAAGCGTCCGGGCGTCACCGAGCGCCGAGTGTGAAGCGCGGGGCCACTCTCCGGTGACTAGGTTGGCAACATCATCGAGGCGGTAGACGTATCGGTCGAGCTGCATCCGGGACATCACTAGCGTGCATAAGCCCGGGATCCCTGTGAGGTTGACCCCGAGGCGACCAAACTCGGCAGTAAGGAACTTGTCCTCGAACTCCAGATTGTGACCGACGACGATCGCACCACTGAGGTAGGCGAGCACGTCGCCTGCGATCTGCTCGAAGGTCGGAGCGCCCTTGACGTCGGCGTTCGTGATGCCGTGATACTCGTCGTTGGCGATTCGCATCTTTGGATCGACGAGCGTGGAGTATTCGTCGAGAACCACGCCGTCACCACGCATCCGAACCACACCGATCTCACAGATCCGTGATCCTCGTCCGGGATGAAGGCCCGTGGTCTCCACATCAACGACGGCAAACGTCAGGCCTCGCGGATCAATGCCTTGCCCCCGAGTGAGCTGACCGTAAGCAAACATGCCGGTACCTCCCCTGAGAGCCCGTTTAGTGAAGAGCAGGATGGCAGGCTAGACCCCAAGAGGTGCCAGATCACCGAAAATCATCTCGATTACGGTTCGGTCGCGCGGGCGTGTCGTGCAACTTGTCCAGACTGCCTGGATTTACTGGCAAGATTCGGACATGGGAAAGTATGTCAGGACCTTCGGCGAGATCCCTGGATGCCCGGAAGGCTGGAAGCCTCCCAGCGGGAAGCGCTCGGAAGTGCGCCTAGCAGGCCTCCATGCGCATGACATCGCCGGAATCTCTGGCACAGCGCACGAGGGCGCTGACGCGATCGTTCTTAACGGCGGCTATCCGGACGATCGTGACTATGGGCCAGTAATCGTCTATACCGGACATGGAGGGCAGGACCCCAAGACTAAGAAGCAGGTTGCCGACCAGAATCTCGACGATTCCGGCAATGCCGGACTAGTCAAGAGTAAGCTTGATGGTCTGCCCGTCCGAGTCATTCGTGGATTTGGCGAAAAATCATCGCATGCCCCCACTGACGGCTACCGATACGACGGGCTTTACCGGGTTGTGCGGCACTGGTTTAAGACTCGTGACGACGGGTTCCGCGTCTGCCAGTTCCTCATGGTCAAGATCGGTAGTCCGTACGACGTTTCCGATCCGGATTACTCTGACGACATCGTCATCGACGATGCTTCGGCCATTCCACATGTGCCAGCGGAGCCGGCCAGTAGAACCAAGATAACTGTCAACAAGATCAATCGCCGTGCCGATGTCGTGAAGGAGGTCAAATCTCTGCACACCAACCGCTGTCAAATCTGCGGTGACACGGTGGAGCTTCCCAATGGCCCGAGCAGCGAAGCCGCCCACATACAAGCCGTTGGCATCCCCCACAACGGTCCCGATGTGATCGGCAACGTCCTATGCCTGTGCCCCAACGATCACACGAGGTTCGATAACGGCGCCCTTTACCTGACCGACGACCTTAAAGTTGTGAACGCCCTTACCGGCGCTGACATCGGTTCATTGCGAACTCATCCAAACCACAAGATCGAGATCGAGTACGTGCGATATCACCGAGCTTGTTGGGTGAAAGAGCCCTAAGTGCTCGTCAAGCATTGAGGCCACATTCAGTCACACAGTTGGCCCATCAGCGTCGCCGAGCTGGCAATGGGGACTGGTGCGCTCAGCGCTTGGGAGCTCTGGTCAAGGACGCGATGGGCCGATGAACATGGCTGCCTTAATCGGGCTCTTCGCAGTTGAGGGTGTAGCCGCGGGGCTTGCGGCGATCGCCGAGCTGGGTCGAGCCCGTCGAGGCATACCCAGCGGGAGAAACTCACTTGTCCAGTCCAACCCGAGAGCCCAACACGGCTGACGGCCGGCGCTCACTCATCCCTCTTCGTCGCGTTCTTCGCCAAAACCTTCAAAGCCACCAGGCCCGCCACGCCCGCTCCGACGAACGCTATGTGTCCTGCCTCCGCGGCCGCGTTCTTCAATTGCCCCGGGTCCCGAGCCGCGTCCCACCATCGTGTCGCCTCCAATGAATGTCGCCCGAACTCGATTCCGAGCAGCCCGTGGAAGTCATCGACGGCGATCCCGACACGGTTGATCGAGCCCACCACAGCCCGGGATCTGGTCGAGTGCAGCAGCACCTTCGAGTTGGCCGCACCAGCAGCCGCATCCATGCGGGCCATCAGGTGCCCGGTCTCCCGTGAGATGCGTTCCCGCTGGTCCTGCCGGTCAGCATTCAGCGCGAGGCGATGCCCGTCCAGCTCGTCCGGAGACGCGTCCAGCACCCGGTCCAGTCGCAACACGTCGATCGCGTCCTGCAGTTCAAAACAACGAGCCAGAACGGCGAGCAACTCCCGGACCTCGGACTCTGCTTCCTTGGCCATCTTGGCGAGATCACCGATCTTGGTCTTGCTCTCCACCCTCTCCGCAAGTGCGTCGAGTTGAAGCAACGCCCACCCCAGGGCGTCTGTGATCGTATGGGTCCTGCCCTGCACCGTCGACCACGTGGTCTCGTCGACCCGACCCTTCAGCTCTCGAATGGTCATGGCGGACTTGATGTCGAAGTCCGCTCCGATCACTTTCGCCAACTCAGCGTTCTTCTGGGCGCGAAGCACGCTGTCGACCTTCTTGTCGATCGTGGCGAGATAGTCTTTGATCTCATTCATTTCATGTTGCCTCGCGAGCTGCGCCATGATCCCTGCGGCACCAGCAAGAATCGCCGGGTTGGTCAGAAGCGATCCGGACCCCTTCACGATTTCGACGAATCCCCCGATCTGGCCCTTGTTCCCCTTGATCACACCTGTGCTGAGACCCGTCTTCGCGCTTTCTCTCAGCCCGAACTTTTTGATGGCTTGCGCGGACTCTTCGGTCAGCTTCACCCAGCGACCCGAGTTGGCGGCAATTTCGGAACCTGCCCGTGCGACTCCAGCCCCGACACTGAGGATAGGCCCGAGCCTTTGCCATCTAAAGTCCTCCGACAACGACAACAGTCCCTCAGAGAGGAGGAAGCGCTCAACATCCGTCGGGTTCCCGATGACCGCAAGTCCATCGCCGTCACTGATCAGCTGAATCTCGTTATCCATCGCCCGCTCCTGTAGTGACTCCTCGCAGTTGAGGGTAGTTGGGGTGAGCGGCGCAAGAGCCTTCATCATTGGAAGACATCGACCCCTACCCGGCCACCGACGCGCGCACCGCACGCCCCGCGACTACACCCTCAACTGCAAAGAGTCCTTAATCGCCGTTTAGAGGGCTGCCGGGGGGATCAACCCATCGACTGTGCAGCATTGAGGCCATCCCCCATGGCCTCGAACACATTTCCGACAAAGTCGGCCGTTCGCCACAGAGGATCTAGCCGAACCACTGATCAGCAACTCAGGTCGTCGAACGCTCCGTTTTTGACGCCTCTGATGAACGTCTGCCACGCACTGCTGGTGAAACGCAACATCGGCCCACTCGGATCCTTGCTATCCCGTACGGCACGGCCTCCATCAGGAAAATCTGCGACCTCTACACAGTTGTCCTATTGAGTGCTCTGGCTGCTCTTGCGCCAGGCCAACTCCATTGCGATCAGGTCCATATCTCCGCCTCCACCCGTATGGGATTGTCAGCCCCGACACATGATCACCAGGTCAGGTGTCTCAGAGGATGTGCATGCGGACGCCGAGGCGGCGGATGCGTTCGCGGTAGCTGTAGCGCTCAAGATCCAGGAGGGTCCGTACAGCTTGCTGGGCCATCGGGTGGTTGCGGATGAGCATCGGGGCGGCCTTCTCTGCTCGCTCCAGCTCGGCCGTTGCAGCCTCGCGCTTGCCAGACCACAGCAGCCCTCTGGCGTAATCGAGGTGGTGGTATCCGACGCGATTGGCCTGCAGGTCCTTGGGGAGTCGGACCGCCTCTCCCCGGCGTACGGCCTGTGGTCCGTCACCGAGTTCGACAGCGATGGCGACGCCGTGGATGTCGATGTTGGGTTGGTTGGTGCACAGCTCGTAGTAGTTGGTGCGCTGGCGAGAGCCGAGCCGGGTGACCGCCTCGCTCGCGAGACGGTGGCGTGACCATGCCTCGTTGGTATCGTTCTTGCGAGCGGCGGTGATCGATGCTCTGAGCTGCAGGGCACCCCAGACCGCCAGTGCCTCCGGCTGGCCTGCGGTGTATTCGTCCTCGATGCCTGCGCACGCCGAGTCGAGCACGGTGAGGGCGTCGTTCCATGAGGTGCTGGACCACAGGTTCCGTATCCGAAGATAAGCGGATACTGCCCCGTGGTAGGGATCCCCTGAGCGCTCGGCCGCCCAGCGGACCCGGCTGGTGGCGATCAGGGAGAGGTCGGCATAACCCAGGTTGTAGACCACCGAGTCTGCTGCTTGGTAGGCGAAAGAGAGCAGCCCGAACGCCGTGCTTCGATCGGGCTCAGGGAAAAGGTGGGTGGCCGCCTGGAGCTCGGAGAGGAGCCCCGGAAGCCTGTCGGCCAGTTCTGCGTAGTGCGCTTCTCGCCGTAGCCAGCTCATGTGCTCTGTTACGGCACGCAGTTCGGGCAGCGGCCGCACCTCGCCGTCCCACTCCGGATCCAGGTCGTAACGCTCCAGATGCCGGCGGATCTCGGGGATAGCGGAATGCCCTCGGTCCTCACCCGGGGTGTCACCTCGGTAAGGACGTGCGGTGAGCTCGTTGGGGTGCACGCGCAGAGTACGGGCGAGGGTGTTGATCAGTGCGATGGAGTCCAGGGGGATGCTGTCGTTCTCGATCCCGGACACCCAGGACTGCGCACGACCGACGCGCCGAGCAAGCTCGCTCTGGGTGATGCCGGCACGCTTACGAGCGCGCCGCACACGGGTTCCCACACTCTCCGCCGCCGGGTCTGAGTAGGCCATGGCCTCAAGGTAACCCGCCATCGCGTGCTTGGCTCCTCCCCTCGCCAAAGTATCAACGCCACTGATGTCGGTGTCTATGCGCGGTCGTAGCGTCACCGTTCGTGAGCAGCGATGAAGGTGCGAGCGACGGGCGATATCCCCGTAGCCTCCCCGCCGGGACGGCCGTCGAGTGGCTCAAGCGAGAGCTTGAGGCGCTGGGTGTCCTCGGCGACGCGCACCACGGCGACGGCGTGGCGCTTCTGTCCCTGTGGGTCGATCTTGTCGTGTGGTGCGACGGGCGCACCTACTGGTGGCGAGCCGGATGGAACGCCGAACGCCGGTGTGCCGTCTATGCATGGCATCCAGCCACCGAACCCGGTCGGGCCGCTCGCCGGATCGCTTTCCGATACGCGGATCTCCGCGAAACACATCCGCTGCCCCCACCGATGCCGGGAGCGCGTGGTGACCCTGTCTGACGAGTCCGTGAGCCCCCACCTGGTGATTGAGGTGCTCCCAGATAGGGCCATGACCATCAACCGTGACGCGGACGCGGCCATTGACACCATAAAAGGCGGCCCTGCCAGGCGAATCCCGTCGGCTGGCAGGGCCTTGATCGCACACTGGAGATGCGACCCGTGCCCAACCCTAGTAGAGCCGTCCGGATCATTCGGGTCCGTTGGCATGCCGAACAGCCTCCATCACCACTTGGTTGCCGGTGGTGCGGCCATCCCCCTTACGCCCATGACGCGGCCAGCCTGCCGCACCGCCGCGACCATCTGTGGGATCAGCCCACGCCCGCCCAGGTCCGTACCCGCATGGCGGCGCGGCGGCGGCTCGGACTGTGCGGCCGACCGCTCCCCGCCGTGCCGGACATCGTGAGGGTACGGCCGCCAAAGCCTCACCACCCCACGGCCTCTCCCGGAAGCCGGGGCCGCCGCTCGCAGCCGGCCGTGGCGGCCGCTGTGCCGTACGGGCGCGAATCGCCGCCGGGCGTGCGCTCTCCGTCCGGCAGGCGCGAGCCGTACCGGAAAAGCGAGCCGTACCGAAAGGACGAGCCGTACCGAAAGGGGGCGGTGACATGAGTCTGTTCCACCTCGATGCCGATCGCTGGGGTGCCCTTGGCGTACGGCGGGCACACCCCATCTCCAGAACGGGCCGCGAGACGGCCGTTCCAGGGATGGGGCGATCAAGCGGTGTCAGCACCGAGATCGCAGTGGAGAGGAGGGACAACGATGGCGGCGCGACTCCTGGCCATGCTCGTCGGCGTGTTCACTGATCGGTCCCGGACAGCGGCCCACGACGCCACGGGCCCCGCTCACCCGGGCATGGTCTGGCCATCGCTCCTGGGCCACGTGCCCACCGACCCTCTCGTGATCACCCGGCGGTTCGGAGCCACACCCCACCAGGTCAGGCCCGCGCGGAACTTCGTCGCCGGGATACTCGGGGACGGCCATCCGCTCCGCGATGACGCCGTGCTCCTCACCAGCGAGCTCGCCACCAACGCCGTCGAGCACCCCTCCGGGCCGTTCGACGGCCCGCAGGAGTTCCTCGTCACGGTGGCCTTCGTCGGCCCCGGCGTGCTGATCACCGTGCAGGACCCCGGTTCCTCACGGATCCCCTGCCCGAGGGACTCCGGGCCGGACGCCACAGGCGGCCGTGGTCTCGCCCTCGTCAACAGCCTCGCCACCCGGTGGGGGTTCCACCGCGACTCCGTCGGAACCGTCATCTGGTTCGAACTCAGCTCATGAAACCTTGTTCCGGATCCGCTGGCCGGCGTGGAGCCGGTTGACCGGCACCATCTCGTCATCGACGAACGCGATGTTCCGCTCGGGGGCGTCGAGGGCGATGAAGGCAAGCAAGCTGTCGGCCTCTTCCAGCACTGCCGCGGTTTCGGCCTCCGTCAGTGGCCGGAACGGGGCGAGGAGGAGCATCGATCCCTGCACCGACCAGGTGCCCTGGACGAAGCCGTCGACGAGAAACATGGGCACGCCTCCGGACGCGACCTTGGCGAACCGCTTGCGGTCCGCATCGCTGATTACCCGGCTCCGGTCCTTATGGCCGAGGAGGGCGTTGTCGAAAGCGGGCAGGAACCGCACGGGGACCGGCTGGCTGGCATCCGCGAGTGGCGCGCCGGGCAGGTCGAACAGTTCCCTGCCCTCCTCGTCACGGAGGACGCGCAGCTGTTTCCGCATCCCTTCGACCACCTCGCGCAGCCGGGTAAGACCGGACCACGCCTGAATGTCCATAACAGTGGCTGGACCGAAAGCCGCCAGGTAGCGGCGGATCATCGTTTCGGGCTCGGGCGAAGCGGCCATGGGCCTGCCGTTCCACTCTTCCGCCAGGGTGACCGGGACCCGAGGAGGGTTGCCCCAGCGCCCCCAGGCGCCGGTGGCCGGTCCGTGCGCCATCGCGACCATGATCTCCACTGACTCGGCGAGTCTGCCACCGTGGCGGCCGGGAAAGCGCTCGACGAGCAGGCGGCCGAATTCCTGCCGGGTGAGCGTCTGGCCGCTCAGCAGTTCGCGGCCCACCCGAGCCAGCTCGTCAAGGTCGAGCCCCTCGATCTCGCCCGCGTAGAACGCCGCCTTCAGCGCACTGCTCACAATGGGCTGGACGGTCGGCCGCAGCCAGCGGAAGTCATCGGCGACGGCCAGGTGCACGGTCCGGCGCAGCATCGTGGAGCGCACCACTTTCCGGTCCTGGAGCAGTGAGTTCAGCTCTTCCTTCCGGAAATCGATCAGCCGCGTCCAAAGTCCTATGTACGGCCAGTTGGGCTCCTGGCCCTGCATCGCGACTAGGTGCTCGATGACCTGGAGCGCGGAGTGGGAGGTACGGCGCGTCAGCAGTTGGCGTTCGAGCAGGGTGCGATTGAGGGCACGCTGGGAAAGCACGGGTGCGTCAGTCATTTACTGGCAAGCTCCTTCGATAACGTTCGACCGGTGCCGCGTAGCGGATCGGGACCTTCATCGTGGAGAAGAGGTGCCGGGCCAAGGGGGGCCAGCACCTGTTCCTCTCCCTCAAACCGCAGACTTCGCGGGTCAGTAGGTCGCGGCCGGATCTCCGGTTTGCCGCCAAGGACCACATTATGATCGATATAGGACATTTTGTGGCCTACATCAGACATGCTGAAGCCAGAGGTTGGGAGGACGGCGCCACCACGCTTCCTGGCTCCCTCGGATGACCGATGCGCGACCGCCGAGGTGTCACCGGCACCGAGGATGTTCGCAGGACACCGGCAATTACCGGCGGCTGAACCCGTCGTCCACCATGCGCTTCCGGTGCGCGGTCCCTGTCAGGGGCCGTGCTCGGCATGCCGGTCCGGCTGGAGGCGGGGACCTGTCATCCGTCGTGTGGCGGCCGGCGGTCATTTCAAGCGGATTCCGCCACCGGTCGCCTGCCCTGCCCTGCCCATGATGGTGAACGAGGTCATGAGCAGGCTCGATTGATCGATCGCTCCGAAATCCGTTGGACGTCTGCCGGGCGCTCTGCGAGCATCCGCACGGTGACAGATGAAGCGGTGACAGATGAAGCCGATCGCCGGACGCCGTTCCCCACCGGCCCGAAGCGTGTGCGCTTCGTCGAGCTGTCCGGCACCGCGATGTCCGCTCTGCTCGACGGGGACCTGCGGGCGGCCGGCGAGACGGCCGGGGTCCCTCTGACCGACTACTTCGTGACCGACGGAGCACGGTGGCTGTGGCGGTTCCGGCTCGACCAGATGGCCGCCGACCCCGGCAACGCGCGGTGGATGGTGCGGCAGGTGGCGACCGGGCCGGAAGGCGTCGTCATCGGTCATGCCGGGTTTCACGGACCGCCCGACGAGGCGGGCATGGTCGAGATCGGCTACTCGGTCGCTCCTGACTTCCGCCGCCAGGGGTATGCGCGGGCCATGCTGATCGAGTTGCTGCGCCGGGCCGCGGCCGAACCCGGGGTCAGGACCGTGCGGGCGACGATCGGTCCCGACAACGCGGCGTCCCTGGCCACGATCGCCGGCTTCGGCTTCGTCGAGGTCGGAGAGCAGTGGGACGAGGAGGACGGTCTCGAAATCATCTTCGAGGTCCCCGCCGACCGCATCCTGTCGGCATGACCAACCCGGTGAATGCTCCGCAGGGCGCGGCGCCGGGGCCTGGACGGGGTTGAGATCGGAGGGATTCGCCTGCGGCTGTGGTCCGCAAACGCAAGAATGCCCCTCTGACTCAGGAGGGGCCGCCTGCGGCCGCTTGGACGAGGTCGTTGCCGCCGACGACGAAGCGCACCTTCACGTCCGTGGAGTGGGTCGTGCCTTCGATCGCGCCGGCGACGCCGCGTACCTCCAGCGGCCCGGTGCCGCCGTTGATGACGATGTCGGCGCCGAACACCTTGATGAAGACGCCCGTGTCCTTCGGCACGTCGAGGACCAGGTCGATGCGGCTCTTCTGGAGGAAGTAGCGCAGGGCGGACGACGAGGTGATGTGCAGGATGTCGCCCTGGACGGTGGCCTGGGCGCCCAGCGTCGCGACATCACCGAGTGCCATGACGGTCACCGTGCCGGTATCGATGGCGTTGATCCTGATGTTGCCGCCCACGATGCGGATCTCGACCCGCTTGATCTGGCCGGGCTGGGTCGAGCGGAACACTTCCACCCTGCTGTCGGACGACATCGTGGTCTCCTCGTGGAGGGATGACGGGGATGCGTGCTCCTGATGGTCCCACGATGATGCGCGTCAGCACATGTCCTGATCCGAACCCTGAAAAGGCCCTAAAGCCTGCGAGCCTCGCAGTTCCGCGACAACCGGCGGTTCCCACAGGTCGGCTGCAGGTCGGCTAAGTGTGGAGACCGGCTGCCGGTGTCCTCCCGCTCGTTCCACACGCGGTCGCCGGGACCCCGGCCCGCGTTCGGCGTCTCCGCCCTGCTCCGCCGTACGAGATGGGCTCGGCCGCCGTACAAGGTGGGCTCGGTCGTACAGCCTCCGCAGGCAGCGCCTCAGTCTGTCCTTGCCGGTCGGCGGCTCGTCCAGGGTCCTCAGGGTCAGGCTGGAGCCGTCGACGGGCAGGATCGGATCCATGTCGAGATGGTTGCTCACCGGCTCCGCGAGGGCGGTGGGCAAGACTCCGTACGGCGGGCAATCCGGGGTGACGGCGGCTCCGAAGTACAGGAGACCTGCCGATGGCCGGTCGACGAGGCTCGGGGGATCCGGACGGCGCGGTCGTCCGGACTCACCCGGCGGACGGGCGTGGCGGCGCGAACTTGGAGGGGTGGCGTCGCCACGTCTGGACTGTACGGCCGGCGCCTGCCCGGCAGCCGTACCCGCCCTGGCCTGCTTGATCAGCGCGGCGGGGCGCCCGCCGGTCGCGGGCGCCCTCGTCGTCCTCTGCCGGTGTTCAGCCGGTGTAGCGGGGCAGCCTCTCCGAGGGGTCACCGGGCTTCCTGACGGCCGGGACCGGGGCCGGCTCCTCGCGGACCTCGGCCGGGGCGGGCC
>NZ_NGFP01000006.1 GCF_002149035.1 Streptosporangium minutum | reverse complement strand
GGTCCTCGTCGCCGCTGACGACCACCGCGTCGCAGACCGCGCTGTTGCGGGCCAGCGTCATCAGGTCACGGTGGACCTGGGCGTCCACGCCTTCGCGGCGGCCGGGGCGGATGCGCGACAGCCGGAGCTTGAGGCCCGGGAGGTCGGCCAGCGCGTCGTGCTCGGCGGTCCGGCGGCCTTCGACGCTCGCCTCGTACCAGTAGCACGACCACCCTCTCCGACGCGGTGAAGGCCGCACACAAGGAAGGCCACGACTTCGGCGAGTCCGTCGCCAAGGACGCCCCCGCCCTGTGGCTGGAGGCCGTGCTCGCCCGCAAGCCCCGCATGCCCTCCGACCTGGAGGCCCGCCTCCTCCAGGGCTCCTCCCTGCCGATCGACTTCCTCCTCCACGACGAGGTCCGCCACGCCCTCCGCCGAGGCTTCTGGGACGCCCTGGAGCGCGCCCGCCGCTGACGGAGGCCCTCCGCCGAGGGAGGTTCGCCGACGGGAAAGGAGGCCCTCCGCCGGGGGAGGCCCGCCGACGGGAAAAGGGCCTGTGCCGAGGCGGTGGCCGTTGCCGCCGTTTCCCGCACTCCGTGGACCCGTCTGCGATCTGCACACAGGCGCGGAACCGGCATCCGGCCGCATGTTCCGTCAGCCGGGCCGTACCGGCGACGGAGCGTCCGGTCGTGGCGGTGGATATTGTTCCGCGGATCTTTGACGTTTCTTCTCCAGAGAGGAAGCGCTTGGGGACTTCGCGGGGAAGGTTCTGTCGGACGCATTGTCGACAGAAATAATTTCCTCTTTACTTCTGTTTCCGGGTGGCGCCTCCTGTTCGATCCGGCAGTAATCCTGTCCCGGCCGGATTTTCACCACGATGCCTTTCGGTTCTGGCTGGAAGAGTTGTTCTGCGGGAACATCTGTTACGTGCTGCGCATACACTTCACCCCGGCCGACCTACGTCAGATAACGCTGGCGCCGGGCCCCACCCCGCTGTGGGAGACGGTCGTGAGCGTGCACCGGTTGCGGGTCCCGGCGACTGTGGGGCCCCAGCTGCGATTCGGCCTGGAGAGCTGGGAACGGGAAGTACGCGGCAGTCTGAGAGCTCGGGCCGGGGTGATGCTCGATCTCATCCCTCGGGAGGATTTCCTGCCCGGTTTCCTGCTCCAGCCGTCCGCCGGCGACCTCGCTGAGGGCCTCGACCTGGTCATGCACGCATCCAACGCGCAGATCTCCGCCGGCCTGCGCCTGCTGGCCACCCACCAGGAGGCCAGTCGCTGGTCTCAGGAACTCGCTGCCGACGCCCCCGGCGCACGGGAGGTTCTGAGAAGAGACCTGAAGAGATATTTCACCTCGTCGCTGGCATCGCGGTGGCCACGGGTCCAGGCCGGCGGGGTCGCCGACCGCGCCCTACGGTCCGAGACCCTGCTGAGAGGCGGGGTTGACGCCCTGCTCGCCACGCTCGTCCCGCAGTGGAGCTGGCAGGAGCCGACCCTGCATATTCCGTTTCCCCGCCCATGGGACGTCGACCTGGGCGGACGCGGACTGCTGTTGGTTCCGTCGTACTTCATACTCGGGGCTCTGCTGATGCCTCGGCCGGGAAAGTCCACCGTGCTGGCGTACCCGGTGTATCGCGGAGACCAGCCGACATGCGCGACGGACACTCTCGGTCCCCTGCTCGGGCGTACCCGGGCGGCCGTTCTCGCCGTGTTACGCGCCCCGGCCACCACCACCGCCGTGGCCGAACGGGTCGGCGTCTCCATCGCCTCCGCCAGCCAGCACGCCACGGTGCTGCGTGGTGCCGGGCTCGTCTCGACCACCCGGATGGGCGGGGCCGTCCTGCATGTGCTGACCCCTCTCGGGTCGGCCCTTCTGCAGGGCGACGCCACCGCCACCTGAGGACGCGGCGCGCGCCGTCACCGGCCGGGTGCCGGGCCCGGCCGCGCTCAGGCTCTCCACGGCGTCCGCTGCCCGCCCCCGGTCGGGCCTGAGCTCCCTCATGGGGCGCGGCCCAGGCCCGGCCGTACGCAGGCCCCGGCCGTACTCAGGCCCCGGAAGACGCCGGCGTCAGGTGAGGGCGTCGAAGCCCGCCCGGAGGTGGCTGACGCGGTGGGAGAGGTCGGCCATCGGGCCCGAGAGGCTGGGGTCGTTGGTCTTGCGGGCCAGCTCGCTGACCCGGGCGAGCTCGTCCTCGACCGCGGTGAGGCGTCTGGACAGCTCGGGGAGGACGGCCGCCTGGTCGGCGGCCTCGCCGGGGGGCAGCTCGGTGGAGAGACGTTCGCGGAGCATGGAGGCCTGCTCGGCCAGGCGGCGGTTCATGTTGTAGAGCTCCACGAACACCGCGACCTTGGCCCGGAGCACCCACGGGTCGAACGGCTTGGTGAGGTAGTCGACCGCGCCGGCGGCGTAGCTGCGGAAGGCGTAGTCGGGGGCGCTGTCGACCACGGTCAGGAAGATGATCGGGATGTTGCGCGTGCGTTCGCGGCGCTTGATGTGGGAGGCGGTCTCGAAACCATCCATGCCGGGCATGCGCACATCCAGCAGGATCAGCGCGAACTCGGTGTTGAGCAGGGCTTTGAGCGCCTCCTCGCCGGACCTGGCCCGGACGGGTATCAGATCGAGGGAGCTGAGGATCGCTTCGAGCGCGATCAGGTTCTCCTCCCGGTCGTCCACCAGGAGGATCTTGGCTCGGTCCGGCATTGATCACGCCCCTTCGTCGGAGTCGCCGGCTGGCTTGCCGCGGGTGAGCCAGCCGCGCAGGCGTTCCAGCAGGCGGTCGACGTCCACGGGCTTGGGCACGTAGTCGGAGGCGCCGGAGGCGATGCTTTTCTCCCGGTCTCCCTGCATGACCTTAGCGGTAAGCGCGATGATCGGCAGGTCGGCGAACTGGGGCATCCGCCGGATCGCGGACGTGGTGGCCCAGCCGTCCATCTCGGGCATCATGATGTCCATCAGGACCAGCGCGACGTCCTCGTTGCGTTCGAGCTGCTCGATGCCCTCCCGGCCGTTCTCGGCGTAGACCACCGTGGAGCCGTACCGTTCGAGGACGCTGGTCAGGGCGAAGACGTTGCGGATGTCGTCGTCCACGATCAGGATCTTGGCCCCGGTCAGCGGATCGTCGCCGCCCTTCCACGCCGGGCCCTCGTTCTGCGGGAAGTGCGAGACCGGCAGCTCCTCCGGCAGCGCCAGCTCCGGGAGGTCGTCGGGCTCCTCCAGCACTCCGATGAGCGTCTGGTTGCGCGGCGAGGAGTTCGGCGCGGCCGCTCCGCCGTCGCGCGAGGACAGCGGTCCTCCGTAGGACGGCGGCAGGTAGAGGGTGAAGGTGCTTCCCTGCCCCACCTCGCTGACCACGTGGATCTCGCCGCCGAGCAGACGGGCGATCTCGCGGCAGATGGACAGGCCCAGGCCCGTCCCGCCGTACTTGCGGCTCGTGGTGCCGTCGGCCTGGCGGAACGCCTCGAAGATGACCTCCAGCTTGTCGGCGGCTATGCCGATGCCGGTGTCCACCACCTCGAAGGCGAGGATGCCGTCGGCGCCGCGCAGGGTGTCGTCCACGAAGGCCACCGCGCGCTGGGCGGGGATCACGCGCAGCCGTACCTCGCCCTTGGGAGTGAACTTGATCGCGTTGGAGAGCAGGTTGCGCAGCACCTGCTGGAGGCGCTGCTCGTCGGTGCGGAGCTCCTGCGGGACCGACGGGTCCACCTCGACGGCGAACGACAGCCCCTTGTCCTGGGCCAGCGGCGCGAAGGTGGCCTCGAAGTAGTCGACGAGCTTGAGCAGGGAGATCTGCTGGGGGTGGATGTCCATCCGCCCGGCCTCGACCTTGGACAGGTCCAGGATGTCGTTGATCAGCTGGAGCAGGGCGGAGCCGGCACCGTGGATGGTCCTGGCGAACTCCACCTGCTGGACGGTGAGGTTGCCCTCGGCGTTCTCGGTGAGCAGCTTGGCCAGCACGAGCAGGCTGTTCAGCGGGGTGCGCAGCTCGTGGGACATGTTGGCCAGGAACTCGGATTTGTAGCGCGAGGAGACCGCGAGCTGCTCGGCGCGCTCCTCCAGCGTGCGGCGGGCCTGCTCGATCTGGAAGTTCTGGATCTCGATGGCCCGGTTCTGCTTGGCCAGCAGCGCGGCCTTGTCCTCCAGCTCGGCGTTGGAGCGGCGCAGCTCCTCCTGCTGGCGCTGGAGCTCGTCGGAGCGTTCCTGCAGCTCGGTGGTGAGGCGCTGCGACTCGGTCAGCAGGTCCTCGGTCCGGGAGTTGGCGATGATCGTGTTCATCGTGACGCCGATGGTCTCGACGAGCTGGGTCATGAAGTCGTGGTGGACCTCGCCGAACTGGCTGAACGAGGCCAGCTCCACGACGCCCAGGACCTGGGTCTCGAACAGGATCGGCACCACGACGATCTGGGCCGGGACGGAGGAGCTGAGGCCGCTGTCCACCGTGAGGTACTGGGCGGGGACGCTCTCCAGGATGATCCGCTTGCCCTCGAACGCGGCCTGTCCCACGATCCCCTCGCCGACCGCGAAGCGGTTGCGGATCTTGGAGCCGGGGCGCGCGCCGTACCCGGCGATCATGAAGAGGTCGTGGTCGCCGGTGGGCTCGGCCAGGTAGAAGGCCCCGTAATGGGCGGAGACCAACGGGGTCAGCTCGCTCATGATCAGCTTCGCGACCTCCATCAGGTCGCGGTGGCCCTGCATGAGGCGGGAGATGCGGGCCAGGTTGGACTTGAGCCAGTCCTGTTCCTGGTTGGCCTTGGTGGTGTCGCGGAGCACGGACACCATCGTGTTGATGTTGTCCTTGAGCTCGCCGATCTCACCCCCGGCGTCGACGGTGATGGAGCGGGTCAGGTCGCCGGTGGCGACCGCGGTGGTGACCTCGGCGATCGCGCGGACCTGGGTGGTGAGGCGGCCCGCCAGCTCGTTGACGTTCTCGGTGAGCCGCTTCCAGATGCCCTCGGCGCCCTCGACGCGGGCCTGGCCGCCCAGCTTGCCCTCGGAGCCGACCTCGCGGGCCACTCGCGTGACCTCGGAGGCGAAGGAGGAGAGCTGGTCGACCATGGTGTTGATGGTGGTCTTGAGCGCGAGGATCTCGCCCTGCGCGTTCACGTCGATCTTGCGGGTCAGGTTGCCGTTGGCGACGGCGGTGGTGACCTCGGCGATGTTGCGCACCTGGTAGGTCAGGTTGTTGGCCATGGAGTTGACGTTGTCGGTGAGGTCCTTCCAGACGCCGGAGACGCCGCGCACGCGGGCCTGGCCGCCGAGCTGGCCCTCGGTGCCGACCTCGCGGGCGACGCGGGTGACCTCGTCGGCGAACATCGACAGCTGGTCGACCATGGTGTTGAGGGTGTCCTTGAGCTGGAGGATCTCCCCCTGCGCGTCCGCGGTGATCTTCTTGGACAGGTTGCCCTGGGCCACCGCCGTGGAGACGGCCGCGATCTGCCGGACCTGGGTGGTCAGGTTGTTGGCCATGACGTTGACGTTGTCGGTGAGGTCCTTCCAGGTGCCGGAGACGCCGCGCACCTGGGCCTGGCCGCCCAGCTGGCCCTCCGACCCGACCTCGCGGGCGACCCGGCTCACCTCCGAGGCGAAGGAGGAGAGCTGGTCGACCATGGTGTTGATGGTGGTCTTGAGCGCGAGGATCTCGCCCTGCGCGTCCACGTCGATCTTGCGGGTCAGGTCGCCGTTGGCGACGGCGGTGGTGACCTCGGCGATGTTGCGCACCTGGTAGGTCAGGTTGTTGGCCATGGAGTTGACGTTGTCGGTGAGGTCCTTCCAGACGCCGGAGACGCCGCGCACGCGGGCCTGGCCGCCGAGCTGGCCCTCGGTGCCGACCTCGCGGGCGACGCGGGTGACCTCGTCGGCGAACATCGACAGCTGGTCGACCATGGTGTTGAGGGTGTCCTTGAGCTGGAGGATCTCCCCCTGCGCGTCCGCGGTGATCTTCTTGGACAGGTCGCCCTGGGCCACCGCCGTGGACACCGCCGCGATGGCGCGGACCTGGGTGGTCAGGTTGCTCGCCATGACGTTGACGTTGTCGGTGAGGTCCTTCCAGACGCCGGAGACGCCGCGCACCTGGGCCTGACCGCCCAGCTCGCCCTCGGTGCCGACCTCGCGGGCGACCCGGGTGACCTCCTCGGCGAACGCGGAGAGCTGGTCGACCATCGTGTTGACGGTGTTCTTCAGCTCGAACATCTCGCCGACCGCGTCGACGGTGACCTTACGGCTCAGGTCGCCCCTGGCGACCGCCGTGGTGACCAGCGCGATGTCGCGGACCTGGGCGGAGACGCGGCTGGACATGGTGTTCACGGCCTCGGTGAGGTCACGCCAGCTGCCCGACATGCCCCGCACGTTCGCCCGGCCGCCCAGACGGCCCTCGGTGCCCACCTCGCGCGCCACGCGCGTCACCTCGGAGGTGAACAGGGAGAGCTGGTCGACCATGCCGTTGATCGCCTTGCCGAGGCGGCGCACCTCGCCCCGTGCCCGGCGGTCGAGGTCGATGCGCCGGGACAGGTCTCCCTTGGCGACCGCGTCGATCACGTCGGCCGCACCGGTGACCGGCCCGACCAGGGCGTCGATCAGCGAGTTCACCGAGTCGACGCTCTCGGCCCAGGAACCCACGCCCGGACCCGCGGTGAGGCGTTCGCTGAACCGGCCTTCCTTCACCACCTCGCGGCGGACCCGGTGCAGCTCGTTGGCCAGGTGCTCGCGGCGGTCGGCGACCTCGTTGAGCAGCAGGCGGATCTCACTCAGGATCCCGGGAGGAGCGTGCGGCACCCGGCGGCGGAAGTCACCGTCGCGCCAGGTGATGAGTGTCTGAAGAATCGGCTTCAGATCCGATTCGCTGTAACGTCGCTCCTCGACGTCGGGCACGGTGTTGGCCATGGTCATGAGACCTCCTTGACTCCCGGGGGGCGCAGCCGCGAGTCATCCCAGTCTGTCACGGTGCGCAACCCGCAGTCCCGCCTTCGAATTACCCCATGGCGACGTGAAGTGTGGTAGGCACGGAGCAATGACCAATGCTCCCCGAGCCGTCCTGGCTGCGACGTTCGCCCCAGGAGACACGGCCGTCCCCGCCGCCCGGCGGTTCACCGTAGAGGTGATGACCGCCTGGGCCGCCACGTCCGTGCTGGCTGCGGCCGAGCAGCTGGCGGGCGAGCTCGTCGCGCAGGCGGCCCAGGCGCCGTTCGAGGTCGTCTGGAGCCACCTGGAGGACGGCGTCCAGGTGGAGGTCCGCCAGAAGGGCGTTCCCGGGGGCGTCCCCACCGGCCCCACCGTGCCGGTCGACGAGTGGGGCGTCACCTTCTCCGGCGAGCACCACACCCACTGGGCGCGGCTGCCGCTGCCCGGCTCCGCCGAGCGGACCGCCGCGGAGTGGTCCACGGAGGAGCCGAGCCGGGGACCGATCTGGATGGGCTTCCTCGCCGACGCCAGCGACCTGCTGGCCGGCACCCTCGACCCGGACATGGTGCCCGCGATCATCTCCCAGATCGTCGTCCCCCGCCTGGCCACCTGGTGCGCGGTCTACACCTGGAGCGGCGACGGCGGCCCGCAGCGCCCCGCCTACCTGTGGCACACCGACGAGCGGCGCATCGACGGGCTGCGCGAGGAGCTCGCCACGGCCCAGATCCCGCAGGCGGGCGGCTCCATGCAGCTCGGCGACTCGCAGATGCTCGTCATCCCGCTGCTCGCGCGGGGGCGGGCGCTGGGGGTGATGTGCCTGGGGCGGCCGGACCGTTTCGCCGAGGAGGCCTTCCAGTACGCCGAGGACATCGGCCGCCGCGCGGCCCTCGCGATGGACAACGCCCGGCTCTACGCCACCCAGGCGGCGGCCAACCGGGCGCTGCAGCGCAGCCTGCTGCCACCCAACGAGCCGGGCGAGATCCCGGGGCTCGATCCCGCCGTGGTCTACGAGCCGGCCGGGGAGACCAACGAGGTCGGTGGCGACTTCTACGACCTGTTCGCGGCGGGGGACGACTCGTGGCGCTTCGCGGTCGGCGACGTCTGCGGCACCGGCCCCGAGGCCGCCGCGGTCACCGGCCTGGCCCGTCACACCCTGCGGCTGCTCGCCAGGGAGGGGTACGGCGTGGCGGCCGTCCTCGACCGCCTCAACCAGGCGATCCTGGACGAGGGGGAGCGGGCCCGCTTCCTGACCCTGCTGCACGGGGAGATCAAGCCCGTGCCCACCGGGCTGGACGTGTGGATGGTCTCCGCCGGCCACCCCGAGGCGCTGCGGCTGCGGCCCACGGGTGTCGTGGAGACGGTGGTGACCTCCCAGTCGCTGCTGGGGGTCTTCCCCGAGGCGACCTTCAAGGCCGAGGTCGTCCACCTCGATCCCGGCGACGTCCTGCTCGCGGTGACGGACGGGGTGACCGAGCGGCGCCAGGGCGGCCGGCTGCTCGACGACGACGGGGGACTGGCCAAGCTGTTCGCCGAGTGCGTGGGCCTGTCGGCGCGGGCGGTCGCCGAGCGGATCCGCCGGGCCGTCCAGGACTTCGCCCCCGAGCCGAGCGCGGACGACATGGCGATCGTGGTCCTGCGGGCCCGGTAGCGACCGGTCCCGCCGCGTCCGGGGCGGTGCGCGGCCGTGGTCCTGCGGGCCCGGTGGAGGCTGGTCCCGCCGCACCCGGGACGATGCGTGGCCGTCGGTCCTGTGGCGGCCGGTCCCGCCGCGTCCGGGGCGGTGCGGGCTCCGTCGTCGGGCGGCCGGGCTGTTACGCCTCGATTCTGATGTGCTTGCGCGCGAATTCGAGCTGGGCCGACATCTGCGCGATCCGCTCGGAGACGACCAGGGAGCCGTGGCCCGCGTCGTACCGGTAGACCGAGTGCTCGTGGCCGCGCTCGGCGAGCCGGGACACGTAGGTCTCGATCTGCCCGATCGGGCAGCGCGGGTCGTTCTCCCCGGCCAGGATCAGCAGCGGCGCCTCGACCTGGTCGACGTAGGTGATCGGCGAGCAGCTCGCGTAGCGCTCCGGCTGTTCGCCGGGGGAGCCGCCGAGCAGCGCGCGGTGGTAGGCCCGCAGCGCCTCGGTCTCCTCCTCGTAGGTGGCCAGATGGTCGGCGATGGGCACCGTGGCGATGCCCGCCGCCCACACCTTGGGCTGGGTGCCCAGCCCGAGCAGCGTGAGATAGCCGCCCCAGGAGGCGCCGGACAGCACGAGCCGTTCCGGGTCGGCGATGCCGCGGTCGACCATGACGTCCCTGACCGCGGCGACGTCGGACAGCTCGATGTGCCCGACCTCTCCGACCAGGGCGTCCCGCCAGGCCGAGCCGTAGCCGGTGGAGCCCCGGTAGTTGACCCGCACGACCGCGAAACCCAGGTCCACCCACGCGGCCACCTGCGGCACGAAGGAGTCGTCGTCCTGCGAGGTCGGCCCGCCGTGCAGCAGGAAAATCGTCGGGAACGGTCCCGAGCCACGCTCGGGCCGTGACACCAGGGCGTGGATGCGCCCGCCGGGACCCTCCACGTCCACGTCCTCGACCGGGACGGACGGCGGCGAGGTCGGGCCGCCGTGGTTCATCACCACGTGGCCGTTGCTCGACCGGATCACCGGCGGGTGGGCGCCGCTGGACCAGGAGTACTCCACCGAGCCGTCGGGGCGGGGCGCGGCGGCGTCGATCACGCCGTGCTGGGTCTCGATCGGGAAGAGCCTGCCGCCGGCCAGGTCGTAGCGGTGCAGGTGGGTACGGCCGCGGTTGGCCCGGACGACGAGCAGCGAGCGGCCGTCGCCGTACCAGTCGGCGGTGATCTCACCGGGGTCGCGCAGCCAGATCTCCCGCTGCTCGTCGCTCTCGGGGTCCCAGACCAGCGGCTCGCGGCGGCCCCTGCGCTCGTGCAGGGTCAGCAGCCGGCGGTCGCCCGGCACGGGCGCGAAACGCAGGCCGAGGACCCCCTTGCCGGGGCCGTCGTGCAGGTCGCCGACGGTGTCGCCGTTCTGCCGGAGCACCCGCAGCGCGGGGTGCCGGGAGTCGCCGTGCTCGCTGTGGCTGATCGCGATCAGCGAGCCGTCCAGGGACATGGCGGCCACGGAGGCGGCCTCGGCGTGCTCGTAGACCAGCCGGGCGGGCCCGCCCGGCCGTACGACATGGATCTGGAAGCCCTCGCCGGGCCTGGCGACGCCTATCGCGGCCTCGCCCGTGGCGGACAGCGCGATCCCCGCCGGGTAGCCGGCTGCGAGGTCGATCGGCTCGTCGGGGCCGCCGGTGAAGGGCTGGCGCATCCAGCCGCCCCACTCGTCGCCGTCGGTGTCGGAGAACCACCAGATCCACTGGCCGGTGGGGTCGATCGTGCCGTGTGAGGTGCCCTTGGGTCGGGCGGTCGCCTGGCGCATGGATCCCGCCGCCCGGTCCCAGGCGTAGACCTCCCAGGCGCCGGAGGCGTTGCTGCGGTAGACGGCGCGGGCCGGAGCCTGACGCGCCCACACGGGCAGCGTCACGCGTGGCGCACGGAACCTGGCCTGCCAGCGCTCCTCCGCCTTCATATGGCGCTTCCCTCCGTCAAGGCTTCGCTTCACGCGTCCAGGCACGGGCTCGCTGGATTGCCGTCCAGTATGTCGCTTCCGCCATCAATTTGCTTAGTTAATGTGTGGGAATTTCGGACTAAATACCACTTCAGTAACATGCGTCCCGAAGGTGGCTGTCAAGCACAAGGCTTGATCAGAGGGCGGGTTGAAAGATAGACATACGGAAAGAAGCGGTCACATTGCTTGTTTCGGGTAGTTCTATGATCTTTCTTCGCATAACTTCGGGCTCGGTGTGCCAGGCGCTCGGTCCCATCCCCACGACGGCCTCGATCGCCCCGTGTCCCAGCGTCATCCCGAACTCGTGGACGCTCCGCCCGGTCTCCACGAAGTGGCCGCTCAGGCTCTCGGCGACCCTCCGCTCCTTCGACTCGTCCACCGAGAGCAGCCCCAGCCGCTCCACCAGCGGTTCGAGGTGCCGTGAAGTGGGCGTGACCACGACGAGCACGCCGTCGTCCCTGAGCATCCGGGCGAACTCCGCGCCGTTGCGGGGGGCGAACACGTTGAGGACCACGTCGACCGTACCGTCCCCGACGGGCAACGGCCGCCACACGTCGGCCACCACCGCCCCCAGCCGGGGGTGCGCCCGCGCGGCCCGTCTGATCGCGTGCTTGGACACGTCCAGCGCGATCCCGACGGCTCCCGGGAGCCGGTCGAGCGCGCCGGCGAGGTAGTGTCCCGTCCCCGCGCCCGCGTCCGCGACCACCTTCGCGCCGGTACGGCAGGCGCCGGCGACCGCCTCCGACAGGGGACCGAAATACCCCGCCCCGAGGAACGCCTCCCTCGCCGCCACCATGGCCGTGCTGTCCGCCGTTCCGGGGGCCTGGGAGCCGGTCAGCAGGCTGACATATCCCTGTCTGGCGATGTCGAAGGCGTGGCCCCGGGCGCAGCGCAGGACGCGGTCGCCAAGGTCGAGTCCGGCCCGGCAGACCGGGCAGGTGAGGTATTCGACGACGTCAGCCAGCATCCCACCATCATCCCGCTTCCAGCGGGGTCAGCGAGATGCAAGGACGTTCCAAGTCGCCAGTCCTATAAATCGGACGTATGAGGAAGAGATCTTTGCTCGGCGGGTTGCTGGCGTCCGTGCTCGTGGCGGGCCTGCCGGCGGCCGCCGACGCCGCCGTGAGCCCGGCGAAAGCCACCGTGACCGCCACTGTGACCGCCGGCTTGAGCGCCGGCTTGACCGCCCCCGCGGGGGCGAAGCACCACTGGGGGCCGGTGCGGTCGGCCACCGGGCACTCCGGGCACGCCGCGGCGGATGTGTGGATCACGGACTTCGCCGCCGAGACGTTCGCCGTGTCGGGCACGCTCCGCGACCGTGACCCCCATCGTGACCACTGCGCCTACATCCGCGCCAGGTTCCACTACGTCGGCGGCGGCACCGGCTGGGCGCAGCCGCGCTCGACCTGCCGCCCGAGCGGCGCCTTCAGGATGTCCTCCGACGGAGAGATCACCCGGGTGGACGTCAGGGTCTGTGTCCTGGACCGCGGCAGGCGCACGACCTCCTCCTGCCACGTCGACGTCATCCGGGCGGAGGACATCGCCAACTGGCCTCGCTGACCGGGGCCCGCGGATCGCCGGGGAGAGCCGGGCGGGATCGTCCAGCCGGGGAGGCGGGCGGTGGGCCGTCCGGACTCCGCCCGGGGAGGCCGCGGCCGGCCGTCCGGGCTCCGGTCGAGGGGACGGGCGGTCGGCCGTCCGGGCTCCGGCAGGGGGATCAGGTGGTCTGCCGGACCTGCTGGAGGAAGGCGGCGTTGGAGGGGGTCTCCCGGAGCCTGTCGGTGAGCAGCTCCAGGGCCTGCTGCTTCTCCAGGCCGCCGAGGGTACGGCGCAGGCGCCAGGTGAGCTGGTGCTCCTGCGGGTCGAGCAGGATCTCCTCGCGACGGGTGCCGGAGGCGTCGAGGTCGACGGCGGGGTAGAGGCGCTTGTCGGCCAGCGCGCGGCTGAGGCGCAGCTCCATGTTGCCGGTGCCCTTGAACTCCTCGAAGAGGTTGTCGTCCATCCGCGAGCCGGTCTCGACCAGTGCGGTGGCGAGGATCGTCAGCGAGCCGCCGTCGCGCAGGTTGCGCGCGGCGCCGAAGAAGCGGCGCGGGGGGAGCAGGGCCGCGGCGTCGAGGCCGCCGGCGAGGGTGCGCCCGCCGCCGGGGGCGAGGTTGTTGTAGGCGCGGCCCAGGCGGGTCAGGGAGTCGAGCAGGACGACGACGTCGTGGCCGCTCTCGGCGAGGCGCTTGGCGCGCTCGACGGCGAGCTCGGCGAGGGCGGTGTGGTCGCGGTCGGGGCGGTCGAACGTGGACGCGGCGACCTCGCCGTGGATGGACTCGCGCATCTCGGTGACCTCCTCGGGTCGCTCGCCGACGAGCACGACCATGAGGTGGCAGTCCGGGTGGTTGCGCGTGATCGCGGCGGCCAGGTCCTGCAGGACCATGGTCTTGCCCGCCTTCGGCGGGGCGACGATCAGGCCGCGCTGGCCCTTGCCGATCGGCGCGAACAGGTCGATGACCCTGCCGGTCACCGACTCGGTCTCCAGGCGGAGCCGCTCGCGCGGGTGGATCGGCGTCATGTCGGCGAAGTCGGCCCTGCTCCGCCAGTCGGTGGAACCGTTGACGCTCTCGACCTCGTCCAGCCTCTCGTACGGCTTGCGCGTGGTGGCGACGACATGGTCGCCGGGGCGCAGGCCGTACTGCCTGATCTGGGCGTGGGGCACGCGCACGTCGCCCTCCCCGGGGAGGTAGCCGCGGGTGCGGATGTAGCCTGTCTTGTCGCGGACATCGAGCAGCCCGGCCACGGTCTCGACGTAGGCGTCGCTCTCGCGAGGACGCGGGGGGCGTGCGGCACGAGGCCGCTTCCTGGTGGTGGTTTCGATGGTCATGAGTGACCTTTCACAGGCGAAAGGTCGTGACTGACCTTTCGCGGGGGAGAACCGCATGCCTGAGAAGGCGCGGTAAGAAAAGGTGGGAAATGGAGCGGATCATCGCACGTGGCCTAGCCGACAGTGCGTCACGCCCGCTATCACAGTAGCACCGTCAATCCGTATCGGACAGGAGACCGGATGCCACATCAG
Source organism: Streptosporangium minutum (assembly GCF_002149035.1). Taxonomy (GTDB): domain Bacteria; phylum Actinomycetota; class Actinomycetes; order Streptosporangiales; family Streptosporangiaceae; genus Streptosporangium; species Streptosporangium minutum. Next base: position 74,219 of record NZ_NGFP01000006.1, on the reverse strand, counting down.
TCCATAACAGTCGCAGGCGTCGAAGTGTTCCCGCTGTGCGACGCCGTAGGACCGATGGGCGCCTCGATCCGGAGGCCGCTGCCGGAGATGTTCCCCGGAGGCTGCCACGGGGAGTCCGACGAGTGGACCCTGCACTTCCACTGCTACCTGCTCCGTGACGCGGCGGGCAGGACCGTGCTGGTGGACACCGGGATCGGTCCGGAGGACTCGCCGGCGGCGAGCTGGGCGCCGGTCCCCGGAGCGCTCGGGTCCGAGCTCGCGCGGGTGGGGGTGAGCCCCGAGGAGGTGGACGCGGTGGTCATCACGCATCTGCACAGCGACCACGCGAGCGGGGCCGTGATCGGCGGGGTGCCCGTGTTCGCCAACGCCCGGCACGTCTTCCAGCGCTCCGAGATCGACGCGGCCGCCGAGGACGTCCTCGCCCGCGTCGTCCGGCCGCTGGGCGATCGAGTGCAGGTGGTGGACGGCCAGGCGGACGTGCTCCCCGGCATCCGGGTGTTCCACACGCCGGGACACACCCCCGGCCACCAGGTCGTCCAGGTGGGCGATCTGGTGCTGACCGGTGACGTGGTGCTCCATCCGGTGCAGTTGGCCGACCCGAAGGTGCCCTACCTCTACGACGACGACCCCGAGCTCGCCGCCGCGACGCGGATGGAGCTGCTGGAGCGGGTCAGGGGCGCACGGGGGATGATCGCCACCGCCCACTTCGCGGAGCCCTTCACCATGCTCTCTCCCGCCTGAACCTCGACTGTTCCCGCGTGAACCTCGACGGTCTCTGCGTGACCTCGACGGTCTCCGCCTGAACCTCGACGGTCTCCGCGTGACCTCGGCTGTCCCGGCCTGAACCTCGACCCTCCCCGCGTGACCCCCACGGCGGCCCGGGGCCTCTTCCCTAGCCGCCCGGCTGGGCGGACAGCAGCAGGCGCCGGGCCTTGCCCCGGTAGCGGAGGACCTGGACCGCACCCAGCGCCCAGATCGGATACTGCACGGCGAAGGCCCAGCGGAACGCGTCCAGGTCGGTCTCCCCGATCAGTTCGAGGGTGATGCCGACCAGGGCGATCACCGACACGGACGCGACGAATCCGCCGCCGTTCACGATGCCGGTGGCCGCGCCGATCCGGGCGGCCGGGTTGAAGGTCCTGGCGTAGTCGAAGCCGATCATCGACCCCGGTCCGTTGGCCGCGAGCACCACCACGAGCAGGACGAGCAGCCAGAGCGGCGCCCGGCCGGGCCAGGCCAGCACGGCGGTCCACGCGGCGGTGGTGGTGCCGATCACGATGAGCACCATCCGGGAGCGGTGGAACGGGAACCGCCCGGCGAGGTAGCCGAGCAGCGGCCCGCACGCCATGCCGCACAGGGTCAGCGTGGACAGCAGCACACCCGCCGTGGACGGGTCGAGCCCCTGTCCCTGGACCAGGAACGGATAGCCCCACAGCAGCAGGAACGCGGCCGCCGAGCACTGGGTGGCCGCGTGGGTCCACATGCCCAGGCGGGTGCCGGGCTCGGCCCAGGCGGCCTTCAGGCTGGGGGGCCCGTCCGTCCGCTCCGGGCGGGCGTCGCGCAGCACCGTGAGCAGCAGGATCACCGACAGCACGCCCAGGCCGGCGGCGCCCATGAAGGTGGGCGTCCAGCCGTACGTGTGGAGGGAGTGGATCAGGGGCACCGCCGAGGCGATCGCGCCGAGCTGCCCGATCAGGCCGGTGAGCTGGACCATCACCGGGTTGCGGTGGGCGGGGAAGTGGAGGTTGACCAGCCGGATCACGCTGATGAACGTCATCGCGTCGCCGCAGCCGATCAGCGCCCGGCCCGCGACCCCGGGGAGCAGCCCCTCCGACAGCGCGAATACCAGCTCGCCGCAGGCCATCACGGCGGCGCCGGCGACCAGCATGCGCTTGGACCCGATCCGGTCGACGAGGACTCCGACGGGCACCTGCATGGCCGCGTAGACCAGGATCTGCAGCATCGCGAGGGTGGAGAGCCCGGCCGCGCCGATGTCGAGCCTCGCGGCGGCCTCGATGCTGGAGACGCCGAGGGACTGGCGGTGGAAGATCGCGATGACGTAGGCCAGTACACCCGTGGCCCAGAACATCACTGCCGTGGACCGTGGAGTCATGGGCTAAATATTACTTTTAGGGATTTTAGGGGATGTGTTGGGGTGGCCATGGGGTCCGGAGGCGGGTATATTCCCGGCCCCCCGAAGGGCCTGGCGGCCCCGCCCGCGCTCAGTGGCGGGGATAGCGTATGAGCAGGCTGGCGTGGACGTCCTGGGCACCGATCGCGGAGTAGATGTGCGGGACGTCCGAGCGCCACGTGAGATGCTCTCCCGCTCCGGCCCGGAGCGGCGCGTCCTGCGGGCCGGCGCTCAGCACCCCGGCGAAGACCGTGATGTGCTCGGTGACACCCTCATGGTGGGCCGGGGAGACCTGTGTGGACCCGGCCGGGATCGTCAGCCGGTAGAGCTCGTAGGTGACGGCCTCATCCTCGAAGACCTGGAGCAGCACGGCCTCGACGGCGGTGCCCTGGATGGTGGGGCCGGTGCCCAGGGCCAGTGTCAGAGGCACACCGAGCTGGGCGGTGACCGCCCAGAGCGTCTCCAGGGTGGGGTTGCGGGTGCCGTTCTCCAGCCCGGAGAGCGTGGCCTTGCCGATACCCGCGCGCCGGGCGAGTTCGGAGAGCGAGATGCCGCGCTCCTTCCTTAACCTGCGGATTCGCTGGCCTACGTCCGGTGTTCCGATGTCCTGGGCGGGACGGGGGCTTTGTGTACCGGAGTCCATGAGGCTATCGTGCAGCATTGCGTCCGTTCCGTTTACGGAACGGCCGTCGGCGCGCGGGACGGGCGCGGTGAGTCGCGGACGGTCCGGGCCGATCGGAGGCCGCCGGGGAAGCGCGGAAAGGACGACAGGGATGACACGCTTTCTTCAGCCCGTGCTGGCAGGGGTGGTGACCGCGCTGGTCGGCTTCGCCAGCTCCTTCGCCGTGGTTCTGGCCGGGCTCCGGGCGGTGGGCGCCGACCAGGGGCAGGCGGCGTCCGGCCTGCTCGCGCTCTGCCTGGCCAACGGCGTGGTGGCGATCTGGCTGGGCCTGCGGCAGCGCGTGCCGATCACCATCGCCTGGTCCACGCCCGGGGCGGCGCTGCTGGTCGCGACCGGCGCCGTGGAGGGCGGCTTCCCCGCCGCGGTCGGCGCGTTCGTGGTCTCCGGCCTGCTCGTCACGGTCGCAGGGCTCTTCCCCCAGCTGGGGCGCTGGATCGCGGCCATCCCCACCCCGATCGCCGGCGCCATGCTCGCCGGAGTCCTGCTCAACCTGTGTGTCGCTCCCGTCCGAGCCCTCGGCGAGGTGCCGCTGATGGCCGGTCCCGCCGTGCTCACGTGGGCGCTGCTGAGCCGCTTCGCGGCCAAGTGGGCGATTCCGGGAGCCCTGCTGGTCGCCGTCGTGGCCATCGCGCTGACCGGGCCCGGCCTGGGAACGGTGGACGTGCGCCCGGTGGTCGAGCTGACCGCCCCGTCCTGGAGCGTCGCGGCCATGATCAGTATCGCGTTCCCGCTGTTCCTGGTCACCATGGCCTCCCAGAACGTGCCGGGCATGGCGGTCCTCGCCGGGTACGGCTACCGCCCCCCGCTGCGCGGCATCCTCCTCGGCACCGGCCTGGCCAGCACCCTCGGCGCGCCTCTGGGCGGGCACGCGGTGAACCTGGCGGCCATCACCGCGGCGCTGAGCGCCGGCCCGGACGCCGATCCCGATCCGAGCCGCAGGTGGATCGCCTCGGTCACCGCCGGGGCCTCGATGATCGTCCTCGGCATCGGCTCAGGCCTGGCCACCGCGCTCGTCCTGCTCTCCCCGCCGGTGCTCATCGAGGCCGTCGCGGGTCTCGCCCTGATCGGCGCGCTCGCCTCGGCGATCACCACAGCCGTGGCCGAGCCGGAGGGCCGGGAGGCGGCGGTGGTCACGTTCGTGGTGACCGCGTCGGGGCTGACCCTGCTGGGGGTGGGCGCGGCGTTCTGGGGACTGGTCGCGGGAGGGGCKATGACGTTCCTGCACCGCAGGAGGAGGGCCCCGCAGACCGCCCTCCAGGAGACCGCCCCCGAGGAGATCGCGCCCGAGGAGGGGACGGCCGGCGAAGGGGTCCGGAGCAGCCGGATGTGATCGGCACGAGGTCCGGCCGGGCGAGACGGGCGATGATGCCCACGCCGTACCCGACACCGATCGCCGAGCGGACCGGCCGGCGGCCGGCAGATCGTCGTGACCGAAAACCTCCGCCGGTACGGCATGCGGGCCGTACCGGCGGAGGTGTGGGGCGGGGCGGGTTACCGGCCGTCTCCCGGGCGTCCGTGGCGACCGGCGACGAGCTGGTCGCTGCTGTGCTGACGGGGCACCTCGACCCGGGGGTGGGGCGCCGTGGTCTCGCCGCGGTCGTCGACGCCGTCGTGGTCACGGTCGACCTGCGGGCGGGCCGTCGTCTGGACCCGGTCGTCGACGCCGTCGCGGTCACGATCGACCACGGGGGCCGCGGGGGCCGGGTTCGTCTCCAGCTTGCGCTCGAGCTCCCGCTTCTCCTCCTCCAGGCGGGCGACGCGGTCGCGCGCCTCCATCCGGGAGTTGCGGAGCTTGCGGCGGTGCGTGGCGGAGCGGCGCATGCCGCTGAACATGACCGCCAGCCCGAGCAGGAACAGTGCCCCGGTGACGGCGCCGGCGAAGAAGAACTCCAGCTGGGAGAGCTGAATCGTCTGGTCGAAGACCGTGAACGACGCGGGGGTGGTGGCTGTGGCGGCCTCGTCCCAGGAGACCGCGACCACGGCCGCGCCCGCGAGTATGATCAGGAGGAGTCCCAGCACTATCATGTGACCTCATCTCGGGCTGCGTCTGTTGTCGTAAACCGCTGCTGCCCCGCAACCGCCGGATTATTCACCGGCCGCGGGCGGTTGGCGGGAAACGTGGCGGAGATCGATGTCGTGGTCATCGAGGCATGGCGGGCCGGGTTGTCCAGTGCCTGCTCCCCGAGCAGGGCCGGAGCCGTCTCCGTGGTCCTCGACCGCCGTCCGGCACGACCGCCGTCCGGCACGACCGCCGTCCGGCACGACCGCCGTCCGGCATCCGCCGGCTCCCCGCCGCGGCTCAGGTCGGCGATCCGCTCCCGGGTGAGGAGCGTCGGCCCCGCGGCCCCGGGCTACTGTGGCGGACATGGACCGCACCCGCCTTTACCGCAACGGCGTCCTGGAGGCCGAGGGTTTCCCCATCGACGACGTCTCCGATCACATCGGAGACCTGTCCGTCGCGGTGTGGTTCGACCTGTGCTCGCCCTCGCCCGCGGATCTGGAGAAGATCAGCGAGGAGCTCGGCCTGCACCGGCTCGCCGTCGAGGACGCCCTCCACAGCGACCAGCGTCCCAAGCTGGACACCTACGACAGCCACCTGTTCATCACCGTCTACGGTGCCAAGCTGGTGAGCAAGCACCTCGAACTCACCGAGATATCGATCTTCGTCACCAAGAACGCCCTGGTCACCGTCAGGGAGAGCCCGCACTTCGACATCGACGCGGTGATCAGGCGCTGGGACGCCAACGCCGAGATGGCCAGGTACGGCGTGCCGTACCTGCTGCACGGCCTGCTCGACTACGTAGTGGACGGCTACTTCGACGTGCTGCAGATGATCGACGACAAGGTCGAGGCGCTGGAGGACGACCTCTTCGAGGACAACGACGCCGACCGGTTGCACATCCAGCGCCAGACCTACGAGATGCGCAAGAGCCTGGTGCGGTTCCGGCGGCTGGCGGTGCCGATGCGCGAGGTCGTGGGCAGCCTGCTCCGCAAGGGCGTGGAGATGCTCGATCCCGCGCTGACCCCTTACTACCAGGACCTCTACGACCACACGTTGCGTGCCGCCGAGTGGACCGACTCCCTGCGGGAGCTGGTGGGCAACGTCCGCGAGGCCCACATCAACCAGCAGGGGTTCAGGCTCAACGACATCATGAAGAAGATCACGAGCTGGGCGGCCATCATCGCGGTGCCCACGATGATCACCGGATTCTACGGTCAGAACGTGCCGTATCCCGGCTTCAGCCAGCCGCTCGGCTTCTGGACCTCCACCGCCGCCATCCTCGTGGCCTCGTCCATCCTCTATCTGGTCTTCAAGAAGAAGGGCTGGCTCTAGCCGGCTGGTGGAGGTCTCCCGTCCAGGTGACGGGAGTGTGAACGACGCGTCACAGTGATCGATGTTAAACCAAGGGAATTGCGGGGATCAGTCATGTCTTGGCCCGTAATTCTCTGTGGAGGCATGGGTGAGCACGCGGGGGGTGGTCACTGTCGTTCTGGGTGCCGCGGTGATGTTCTCACTGGCGAGCCCGGCGGACAGCAGGGCGAGAGCCGCTCCTGAGAGCCGGGCCAGAGTCGCTCCGCTCGACAATCCGCACGGCACCCGGCCGGGCCTGGCCCCGGTCCGGTCGGCGCGTGACAGGATCGCGGCGATCAGGCTGATCAAGAGGCTGCGGGTCAGGGGGATGGGGCCGAAGACCGGCTACACGCGGGCCCGGTACGGCGCCAACTGGGCGGACACGGCGAGAGGCGTGCCGTACGCGCGCAACGGCTGCGGCACCCGCAACGACCTGCTCGCCCGGGACGGCGAGCAGGTGAGATACCGCCGGGGGTCGGACTGCGTCGTCATCGCGATGAGCCTGCGCGACCCCTACACCGGCAGGACGATCCGCTGGCGCAAGCAGCGGGCGGACCAGGTCCAGGTCGACCACGTGGTCCCGATGTCCTACGGGTGGAGGATGGGCGCCTCACGCTGGCCGATGGCCAAGCGGATGCGGATCGCCAACGACCCGCTCAACCTGATCCCCGTGTACGGCGACGCCAACCAGGCCAAGGGCGGCTCGGGCCCGGCCTCGTGGCTCCCGCCGCTGCGCCGGATCCGCTGCGCCTATGTCGTGCGCTTCGCCCAGGTCTCCCTGAAGTACGGCCTGCCGGTCACCAGGGCCGACAAGGCCGTCATGCTCGCCCAGTGCCGTTAGGCCGCGCCCGGCCGCCGGGCACTGGCGGGCACCCGGCCGGCCCCGTCCGGGAGGCTCTCGGGCCGATCTCGTCCGGAAGCGCGGGACCGGTGTCCGACGGAGGCGCCGGAGCGGCGCCTGACGGGAACACGGGACCGGTCCCGCTCGCAGGCGCCTGGCCGGTCCCGTTCAGAAGCGCCGGAGCAGCGCCTGCTTGGCGACGGTGAACTCCTCCTCGGTGAGCACGCCGTCCCGGTGCAGGTCGCCGAGCTCGCGCAGGCGGCGCAGGAGCGCGTCCGGGTCGTCGTCGCCACCGGCGGGGGCGGGGACCGCCGGTGCGGGGGCGTCGAGGGCGGGCTGCGGCTCCGCGGCGCCGGAGGGGTGCGGCAGCCGGGCGAGGACGGCGGCGACGAACAGCGCGGCCGTCCGGGTCTCCTTCTCCAGGCCCCACAGGACCAGGCAGTGCGGGTCGTGCTTGGGGGCCAGCTTGTGCACCGAGCCCCTGAGGTTGAACCGGAGGTGCCCGTTCTCCAGGCCGGCGGACGGGATCCACTCCAGGCTGAGCAGGTCCTTCAGCGGGAACCGCTGGGAGCCCGCCGACCTCTTGGCCCCCTCGACCGCCCAGTTCCACTCGATGCGGAACGACTCGCCGTCGAACGTCGCGGTGCCGTCGCCTCCCGCCACGGTCAGCGGCACCCCGGGGCCGGGCATCAGGTAGTGGTCGCTGGGCCCGTCGGGCACCTGCTCGATCACCAGGGCGTTGCGCACCTCGTCGACGAAGTACTCGGCGACGCCGGTGCGGCCGGCGTCGACGGCCAGCTGGTAGGGGTCGGCCGAGTCGGAGATCCGCCCGCGCGAGGCCTGGGTGAACGGGTCGGCGCCCTCCCGCAGCCGCAGTCGCAGCCGCCCGCCCTTCTTACCGGGCTCGTAGGCGATGCCGGCCACCGCCGCCAGCGGGACCGCCACCTCGCCCAGGAGCTGCCGCAGCTTGTTCACGCCCCGATCCCGGCTGGGCACGATCCGCAGGATCTCGCCGTCGAACGTCCATGTCCCGTCCCTAACCATGACCTCCGCCATACCCGGATCTTACGGTGGCGGCCACGGCCGGGCGGGCTTCGAGGACATGCGGGCCGGCTTCCGGGACATGCGGTCCTGCCGTGGGCCGGTTTCCGGTCGTGCCCGGGGGTCTTCTATCCTTCAAAGGCCATCCGCGACGACCCTTCAAGGCCATCCGCGACGACGTCCACCCGCGATCTGCAGGCGAAGGAAACCCCGTGAGCCTTTCGGCCCTGAACCTCGACGAGCTGACCGCGCAGCGCGATCGCGCCCTGCGCGACTACGACGCGCTCGTCCAGCGAGGCCTCTCCCTCGACCTCACCCGGGGCAAGCCGTCGGGCAGGCAGCTCGACCTGGCCTCCGCCCTGCTGACCCTTCCCGGCGGGCACACCGCCGCGGACGGGACCGACTGCCGTAACTACGGGGGGCTGCAGGGCCTCCCCGAGATCCGGGAGATGTTCAGCGGCCTGCTGCAGGTGCCCGCCGGTCAGCTGATCGCCGCGGGCAACTCCAGCCTCTCGCTGATGCACGACTCCATCGTCCACGCCCTGCTCGGCAGGGTGCCCGGCGCCGAGCGCCGGTGGGTGGAGGAGCCGCGGATCGCGTTCCTGTGCCCGGTCCCCGGCTACGACCGCCACTTCGCCCTGTGCGAGCGGTTCGGTATCGAGCTCATCCCCGTGCCGATGACCGCAGAGGGCCCCGACATGGATGTCGTGGAGCGGCTCGTGCTCGAAGACCCCCAGGTCAAGGGGATCTGGTGCGTGCCGAAGTACAGCAACCCCAGCGGTGTCTCCTACAGCGACGAGACGGTGCGCCGCCTGGCGGCCATGCCCGCCGCCGCGCCGGACTTCCGGATCTTCTGGGACAACGCCTACGCCGTGCACCACCTCACGGACACGCCGGTGGAGATCGCCGACCTGCTGGCGCTGTGCGCGGAGAGCGGCAACCCCGACCGCGCCTTCGTCTTCGGCTCCACCTCGAAGATCACTTTCAGTGGCGGCGGCGTCGCCTTCTTCGGCTCGTCCCCGGCCAACGTGGCCTGGCTGCTCGGGCACATGGCCAAGGGGACCATCGGCCCCGACAAGATCAACCAGCTCCGCCACGTGGAGTTCCTCCGCGACGAGGACGGCGTCCTGGAGCACATGCGCCGCCACCGGGAGCTGATCCGGCCGAAGTTCGACGCGGTGGACCTGATCCTCACCAAGGAGCTGGGCGGCACCGGCCTGGCGTCCTGGTCCAACCCCGCGGGCGGCTACTTCATCGGTCTCGACGTGCTGGAGGGCTGTGCGCGTCAGGTGGTGAGCCGGGCCGCGGCGGCGGGCATCGCGCTGACCCCCGCGGGCGCCACCCACCCGTACGGCGACGACCCCCGTGACAGCACCATCCGCATCGCGCCCACCTACCCGGAGCTGGACGAGGTGGAGCTCGCCATCGCCGGTCTGGCCGTCTGCGTGCGTCTCGTCGGGACCGAGAAGCTGCTGGAGCAGGCCCGATAGTCATGTGGCCGGGCCGCCGCCGTCCCCGGCGGCGGCCCGGACCCGGCTCGGGCCCGGCCGAGGTGGCCCAGTCGATCCGCCGGGTTTTGGCTCTTATCGAGGGGCCGGCCCGCTCCCTAGGGTGTGAGCTGCACAGCGGGGTGTGAGCCGTACGGCGCTCACGGCGGGCGAGGAACGGGACGCGGTGACGGCGTCCGCGTCACCCGGCTCCGCGGGGATGACCAAGGAGCCACATGTCCAGCAGGATCCTGCCGCCCTCCGGCCCGCCCCGGGTTCTCGCCCTGGCGCAGCTGGCCAACGCCTTCGGTGACGGCGCGTACTACGTGTGCTCGGCGCTGTACTTCACCCGGATCGTGGGGCTCTCGCCGACCCAGGTCGGTTTCGCCCTGACCCTCGGCTGGGCCCTCGGGTCCGTGGCGGGGATCCCGCTCGGGCATCTCGCCGACCGCTGGGGCGCCCGGGGCACGGCGGCGCTGCTGGCCGTCGCGACCGGCGTGGCGGTCGGCTCGTTCCTGTTCGTCACGTCCTTCGCCCTGTTCGTCCTGGCCGCCTGCCTCTACACCTGCTGCCAGTGCGGGCTCGGGGCCGCCCGGCAGGCGCTGCTCGCCGGACTGGTGGACAAGGCCCGGCGGACCGAGGTCCGGGCCCACCTGCAGGCGACGGTGAACGCGGGGCTGGCGGTCGGCGCGGCGCTCGGCGGGCTGGCCCTGCACCTCGACACCCGGCAGGCGTATCTGGCGGTCTTCGCGATGGACGCCCTGAGCTTCCTGGCCTCCGCCCTGGTGCTGCTCCGGCTCCCCGCCGTGCCGCCCTCGCCCCCCGCCCCGGCCGGCGAACCGGCCCTGGCGGTGCTCCGGGACAGGCCCTATGCCCTGATCTCCCTCCTCAACATGATCATGCTGCTCTACATGCCCCTCCTCAGCCTGGTGATCCCGCTGTGGATCGTGCAGCGGACCGCGGCGCCGAGCTGGACGGTCTCGGCGCTGCTGGTGCTCAACACGCTGAGCGTGGTGCTCTTCCAGGTGCGGGTGGCCCGGCGGGTGACCGGCCTGAGCACCGCCTCCCGGTCCGTACGGCAGGCGGGCCTGGTGATGCTCGCCTCGTGCGCGGTGTTCGCGCTGTCGGCGGCCGGATCCTCGGCGTGGGCCGCCGGAGCCGCCCTGCTCGTGGCCGCCTGCCTGCAGGTGCTCGGCGAGATGATGCATGCCTCCGGTGCCTGGGAGGTCGGGTTCGACCTGGCCCCGCAGGACAGGCAGGGGCAGTACCAGGGTTTCTTCGGCGCGGGCACGGCGGTCGCGAGGATGCTCGGTCCCCTACTGCTCACCACATTGATCATCACCTGGGGTCCGCCGGGCTGGCTCCTGCTGGGCGGCCTGTTCCTGCTGGCCGGCTCCGCCATGGGGCCGGCCGTACGCTGGGCGGAACGGAACCGGACGGCCGCCTCCACCGCTGTTCCCCTCCGGCAGGTGCCCTCCCTCTGACCTCCGCTTCTCCAAGGATCAGCCACCCCGAAGAGGGAATGAGAGTCTTTGCCGGCCTGTGCGGGCCGGGGGGACGGACGACGGCCCGCCCGGGAAGGCGATCCTGCTCGCTTCGGAGAGCCTCCTGTGGGGCCCCGGCGGAGCCGGCCGTCAAAAGGATGTCTGACCTGGGGTTCGACACCTCCGCGCAGGCATCGGGGGTCGGCCTGTTCAGGCCTTGACAGGCTGGTTGGCTTCAGGTAGTCCGGAACTGTTGACCCGATCCGTCGCGGATCCGTGGTCCCGCCAGCCGGAGAGCCGGGCACGCATGGCTCCGTTCCCGGGCGGGCGGAGTGGAGGTGCCTATGGCAACCTATGAATACCTTTGCCGTGATTGCGGGCGGTTCGATGTCCGGCTGCCGATAGGGACCGCGCCGGTGTCTCACGACTGCTCCACGTGCGGACGCGGCGCCCCTCGGGTCTTCTCCCCGCCGGGCTTCTCCCGGGTGCACCCGGCGCTGTCCGCCGCGCTCGATCGCGACGAGCGGAGCCGGGATTCGCCCGAGGTCGTCTCCGGTGTCCCCGGCCGGCGCCCTCCACGGCCACCGCATCCGGCGCTGGCGCGCCTGCCGCGCCCGTGAGCGGCGGAACACGGCACAACATATCCATATACGTCCCCCGGCGAGGCCTGGAGCTCGGCGAAAGCCGACGTCCAGCCGCCTTCCCGGCGGACACGGTCATGGGCACGGTCGTGTCACCGCATGGCGTGGACGCCTCACGTTGCCCACCTTGAATTCCCATCACCGGCACTAGGGGGTGTCACGGATGGGAGCAGTTGGACTGCTCTACGTCGGCGCGGTGCTCTTCATCAACGGGCTGATGCTCCTGGGGAAGGTCGACCTGCGGGCCGCGGGCATCTTCAACCTCTTCGTCGGAGCGCTGCAGGTGATCACGCCCACCGTGTTGATCATCACCGCCAACGGCAGGCCGGACGTGATCCTCAACGCGTCGGGGATCTTCCTGTTCGGGTTCACCTACCTGTATGTGGGGATCGGCCTGCTCGGTGGGTTCGACACCACCGGGATCGGTTACTTCTCGCTGTTCGTGGCGATCATGGCGCTCGGCTACGCGTTCGCGAACTTCCGGGTCCTCAATGACAGGCCTTTCGCCGTCATCTGGCTCTACTGGTCGTTCCTGTGGCTGCTGTTCTTCCTGCTGCTCGGGTTGAAGCGCGATCACCTGACCACTTACACGGGCTGGGTGACGGCGATCGAGGGATGGGTCACGGCGGCCATCCCGGCGTTCCTCATCCTCATCGGCTACTGGCAGCGCTGGAACCAGAACGTCATCGCGACCCTCCTGCTGGTGTTCGGCGTGGTGGTGTTCGGCGCGCTCTGGCCGCTGACGAGGAAGCGGGGGGCGCTCTCCAGCCGGGCGGGGCCCGCCGGCGGTGAGACGATCGCCGCCCGCTAGCCCGCCCGCGAACCGTTCCCGGCGGGCCGGCGAGAACCGGTGCCGGGGAGGAGGTGATGCGACCCGCCGACGCCCGATCACCGCGTATCCGATCCAAGAGGAGGAACCGTCATGCCAGAAGTCGTGTTCAGCGTCGACCAGTCGAAGTCGATGCGTGACCAGGCCGTGCCTGGTCACAACCGATGGCATCCGGACATACCCGTGGCCGCCATGGTGCGACCCGGGGACGAGTTCCGCGTCGAATGCCGTGAATGGACCGACGCGCAGTTACACAACGACGACTCGGCCAACGACGTGCGAGACGTCGACCTCACCCTCGCGCACATGCTGAGCGGCCCCATCGGGGTGGAGGGGGCGGAGCCGGGAGACCTCCTGGTGGTCGACATCCTCGACCTCGGTCCGGTGCCCCAGCAGGTCGGCGACGCGCCGGGACAGGGCTGGGGCTATACCGGGGTGTTCGCCAAGGTGAACGGCGGCGGCTTCCTGACCGACTACTTCCCGGACGCCTACAAGGCGATCTGGGATTTCCACGGCATATACGCGACATCTCGCCACCTGCCCGGCATCCGATACGCCGGCATCACCCATCCCGGGCTGTTCGGCACGGCACCGTCGGCGGAACTGCTGGCCAGCTGGAACCAGCGCGAGCAGGCTCTCATCGACACCGATCCCAACCGGGTCCCGGCCCTGGGCCTGCCGCCGCTGCGCGACAACGCCCTCGCCGGAACGGCGACCGGCGACGTGGCCGACCGGATCGCCGGGGAGGGGGCCCGCACCGTTCCCGCACGGGAGAACGGCGGCAACCACGACATCAAGAACTTCACGCGCGGGGCGCGCGTCTTCTACCCCGTCCACGTGAAGGACGCCAAGCTCTCGGGAGGAGACCTGCACTTCAGCCAGGGTGACGGCGAGATCACCTTCTGCGGGGCGATCGAGATGGGGGGCTTCATCGATTTCCGCGTGGACCTCATCAAGGGCGGCATGGAGAAGTACGGCGTCGCCACCAACCCGATCTTCATGCCCGGCAACGTCGAGCCGCGGTACTCGGAGTTCATGTCGTTCATCGGCATCTCGGTCGACCACGACACGAACACGAACTACTACCTCGACGCGACGGTGGCCTACCGCCGAGCCTGCCTCAACGCCGTCGAATACCTCAAGAAGTGGGGCTACACGGGCGAGCAGGCCTACCTGCTCCTCGGGTCGGCGCCCATCGAGGGCCGGATAAGCGGCATCGTCGACATCCCCAACGCCTGCTGCTCGCTCTACCTGCCCACCGAGATCTTCGACTTCGACGTGCGCCCGAACGCGGAGGGGCCCGTCAAGAAGGACAGGGGGCAGTGCGCCGTGACGTCCTGACCGGTGGGGCGTAGCGAGGTGTGACATTCCGGAGACCGCGGCCGCCCCCGAGTCCGCGGCCCCGGAACCACCGCGTGCGCCGAGCGGGATCCATGAGCTCGCCTCCGGAGGGGGCGGGCCTCTCGGCTGTCTGGGCTGTCTCAGCCGTCGTGATGCGGGACTTCCGGCTGCCCCGGCCGTCGGGGCGCCGGCGGCGGAGCTTGACCTCAAGTTACGTTGAGGTCTTAGTGTCGTCTTGGGTCGCCGTCCGGGAACGCCGACGACGCCGTGGCTCCCCAGCGGACCTCCCACGGCGGCGCGGAACGTGATCGCGGCGACCGTGACGATCGCTACGGCCACCCGGCGTGATCCGCCGGGTCCGTGGAGACGGTCCGCGGCGCCGCGGAATTCTGTCGGTGCTCCGTGGGATCGTCGGAAACCATCCCCCAGACCTCGGAGACAACGCGATGGACATGGAAGTTACCGCGTGGACATCGCTCTACCACGCGATGAACGCGCAGGAGGAGCGACGGCCGTTCTCCATGGCCGCACTGCGGCGCATCGCCGTGTTCGCCCGGCCCCACCGTCGGCTGCTGATCTGGTTCCTGCTGCTCAGCGTCGTGACGGCGGCGCTGGCGGTGGCGACCCCCGTGCTCGCCGGCCGGGTCATCGACGCGATCGTCAACGGCGCGGCGGTGGACGTCGTCGTCGGGCTCGCGGCGCTCATCGCCGTCATCGCGGTGGCGGAGGCCGGGCTCGGGCTGGTGACCCGGTGGCTGTCGGCGAGCATCGGCGAGGGCCTGATCCTCGCCCTGCGCGCCGCGGTCTTCGACCACGTGCAGCGCATGCCGATCGCCTTCTTCACCCGCACCCGCACCGGCGCGCTGGTCAGCAGGCTGAACAACGACGTCATCGGCGCGCAGCGGGCCTTCAGCGACACACTCTCCGGCGTGGTCGGCAACCTCGTGACGCTCGTGCTCACGCTCATCGTGATGATCGGGACCTCCTGGCAGATCACCCTGCTCGCCCTGGTGCTGCTGCCGGTGTTCGTCCTGCCCGCGCGGCGGATGGGCACCCGGCTGGCGCGGCTCGAACGCGAGTCGGCCAACCACAACGCGGCGATGAGCACGCAGATGACGGAGCGGTTCTCCGCGCCGGGGGCGACGCTGGTGAAGCTCTTCGGCCGGCCCGCCGATGAGTCGGCCGAGTTCTTCACGCGGGCCCGGCGGGTGCGCGACATCGGGGTGCGCACGGCGATGGTGCAGTCGGTGTTCGTCACCGCGCTGATGCTGGTCTCGGCCCTCGCCCTCGCCGTCGTCTACGGTCTCGGCGGCTTCTACGCGCTGCGGGGGCAGTTGGAGCCGGGCGCCGTCGTCGCGATGGCGCTGCTGCTCACCCGCCTCTACGCTCCGCTGACCGCCCTGGCCAGTGCGCGGGTGGAGGTGATGAGCGCGCTGGTGAGCTTCGAGCGGGTCTTCGAGGTGCTGGACCTCAAGCCACTGATCACCGAGAAGCCGGACGCCCGGCGGGTGCCCGAGGGGCCGGTTTCGGTGGAGTTCGACGCGGTGCGGTTCGGCTACCCGTCGGCGGACAAGGTGTCGCTCGCGTCGCTGGAGGAGGTCGCGACCCTTGACACGCGCGGCGGCGTCGAGGTTCTGCACGGGGTGTCGTTCCGCGCCGAGCCGGGGCAGATGGTGGCGCTGGTGGGGTCGTCGGGCGCGGGGAAGTCGACGATCGCGCAGCTGGTCACGAGGCTCTACGACGCCGAGGAGGGCGCCGTGCGCCTGTCCGGGGTGGACGTCCGGGACCTGTCGGCCGACTCGATCCGCGAGACGCTCGGGATGGTGACGCAGGACGGGCACCTGTTCCACGAGTCGATCCGCGCGAACCTGCTGCTGGCCCGGCCGGGGGCGCCGGAGGAGGAGCTGTGGGAGGTGCTGCGCCGCGCCCGGCTCGCCGATCTCGTCGAGGCGCTGCCCGACGGCCTGGACACCGTCGTCGGCGAACGCGGATACCGGCTCTCCGGCGGTGAGCGCCAGCGGTTGACGATCGCGCGGCTGCTGCTGGCGCGCCCCAGGGTGGTGATCCTCGACGAGGCCACCGCCCACCTGGACTCCACCTCGGAGGCGGCGGTGCAGGAGGCGCTGGGCGAGGCGCTGGCCGGGCGGACCTCGGTGGTGATCGCGCACCGGCTCTCCACAGTCCGGGCCGCGGACCTCATCCTCGTGATCGAGGACGGGCGGATCGTGGAGCGCGGCACGCACACCGACCTCCTCGCCGCGGGCGGCCGTTACGAGGAGCTCTACCGGACCCAGTTCGACCAGCCGTCCGTCAGGGAGGCGGTCCACTGACCGGTCCGTCGAGCCGCGGCGGGCCGGTTTCCGGGCCCCGGGACACGGCGCGGGGAGGGCCGGGACGCGTCGTTCAGCGGCCGGGGAGCCGGGCCTCGGCCCGGGCCCACGCCTCCTCCTCGCCCTTGGGGCGGTAGGTGACGAGCCGCTCGCCCTGCCGTACGAGGGCGCGGATGTCGGAGACCACACCCTGGGCGCGGGCCTGGACCAGGGCGTTGCCCAGGGCGGCGGCCTCCACCGGGCCGGCGACCACCGGCAGGCCGGTCGCGTCGGCGGTCATCTGGCAGAGCAGCGTGTTGCGGGCGCCACCGCCGACCACGTGCACGACCTCCACCTCCTGGCCGCTGAGCCGTACGGCGTCGCGGACCGCCCGGCGGTAGGCGAGGGCGAGGCTCTCCATGACGCACCGCACGACCTGGGCCCGGCCGGCCGGGGGCCGCTGGCCGGTGCGCTCGCAGAACGCGGCGATCCGGGCGGGCATGTCGCCGGGCGGCAGGAAGGCCGGGTCGTCGGGGTCGAACACCGCCTGGAACGGCGGGGCCTGCGCGGCGGCGGCGAGCAGCTCGGCCAGGCCGGAGTCGCCCCAGGCGCGCATGCACTCCTGCAGGATCCACAGGCCCATCACGTTGCGCAGGTAGCGGATGGTGCCGTCCAGACCGCCCTCGTTGGTGAAGTTGGCCAGGCGGCTCTCCTCGGTCAGGACGGGCCGGGGGAGTTCGAGTCCGACGAGCGACCAGGTTCCGGAGGAGATGTAGGCGAACCGGTCGGTGTCGGCGGGCACCGCCGCGACCGCCGAGGCGGTGTCGTGCGAGGCCACCGCGGTGACCGGGGTCGAGCCGGGCAGCCCGGTCTCCGCGGCGACCTCGGCGCGGAGCGTCCCGGCTGCGGCTCCCGGCTGCCGCAGCTCCGGGAGGATCCTGGCGGGCAGGCCCAGCCGTTCGGTCAGCTCTTCGGCCCAGCCGCCGGTCCGCACGTCGTACAGCCCGGTGGTGGAGGCGTTGGTGGCCTCCGCGCCGACGGAGCCGGTCAGCCAGTGGGTCAGCAGATCCGGGATCATCAGCAGCGTCTCGGCGCGGTCGAGGTCCGGCTCGGCGAGCAGCTGGTAGACCGTGTTGAACGGCAGGAACTGCAGGCCACCGGCCTGGTAGAGCGCGTCGGCCCCCACCTCGGCGGTCACCCGTTCCATGATCCCGGCGGTCCGCTCGTCGCGGTAGTGCACCGGGTTGCCGATGAGCCTCCCGGCGCCGTCGAGCAGGCCGTAGTCGACCGCCCAGGAGTCGATGCCGACCGAGTCGACCGGCCCGGCCTCGCGCAGCCCGTCCAGGACACCCCGGTGCAGGGCGAGGATGTCCCAGTGCAGGGTGCCGCCGACCCGGACCGGGCGGTTGGCGAACCGGTGCACCTCGGTGAGGCACACCCGCCCGCCGTCGATCCGCGCGGTCATCACCCGCCCGCTGGAGGCGCCCAGGTCGACTGCCGCGTAAACGTTCATCGAATCTCCTTGAGCGTGGAGACCCCGGGCTTCAGCTCCGGGGAGGAAGCCGACACTCGTCGTCGGGTGGTCGCCGCGGCCCTTCCCGGCCCGCCGGTGGACTCGCGGACGACCAGCTCGGGCTGGAACACGATCTGCCGGTGAGCGTGCGCGCCGGGGTCGCCGCACTCCTCCAGCAGCAGCTCGGCGGCGATCTGCCCGAGCCGGTAGGTGGGCTGCCGGACCGAGCTGAGCGACACCGCCGATGCCGCCGCGAAGTCGATGTCGTCGTAGCCGATCAGGGCCACGTCGCCGGGCACGCCGACCCCGGCCTGGAGCAGGCCCCGGAGCACGCCGAGGGCGAGCAGGTCGTTGGCGCAGAAGATCGCCTCGGGGAGCCGGCCGGAGGCGATCAGCCTCTCGGCCGCCTCCTGCCCGGCCCGCGCGGTCATGGCCGGCGCCTCCACCGCCTCCAGGACGGTCTCGGGGTCCAGCCCCGCGGCGGCCAGGGCCTGACCTCCGCCGCGCTCCCGGTCCAGGCACTGACGGATGGTCCGCGGGCCGGTGAGGTAGCCGATCCTCCGCGCGCCGAGGTCGAGCAGGTGGGCGACGGCCAACCGGCCGCCCGCCACGTCGTCGACGGTCACCGAGCACAGGTCGGGCCGGTGCGCGGGACGGTCGACGAGCACCACGCTGATGCCGCGCTCGCGCAGCCCGTCGAGCAGCCGGGGGTCCTCGTCCGAGGGGGTGATGAGCACGCCGCGCACCCGCTGCTCGGCGAAGACGAGCAGGTTGTGCTCCTCCTTGGACCGGGAACCGGCCGAGTTGCCGAGGATCACCGCGTAACCGAGGTCGCTGGCGACGTCCTCGGCCCCGGCCGCGACGTCGGTGAAGAACGGGTTGCCGATGTCCATGACCGACAGCCCGATGGTCCGGCTGTGCCCGGCGCGCAGCGTCGACGCCGAGCCGTGCCGGACGAAGCCGAGCTCGCGGATCGCCTGCCTGACGCGCTCCCGGGTCGTGGGGGCCACCCGCTCCGGCCGGTTGAGCACGTTCGAGACCGTGCCCGGAGACACCCGCGCGAGCCGGGCGACCTCCTTGATGCTGACAGTCCCCAACCGCCCTCCTCGGATCGATCTCTATTAAAACGTGTTATGCCATCTGGCGGCGACCTTATCCCAACACGCTGCGGACCGGGCCACCACTCCGTCCCTGATGGGAGACGTAACGCATTGGAAACTGGCCCTTCGTTCCCCATTGACATGGCGGGATCCTCGGATTAGCGTCCCGTCGACTCTCTAAAACGTTTTTAGGTCAGGGAAGGGGTACGGCGCGGTGAGTAAACCGGGTGGAGGGGAGGCGCCGCTCGGCCCGTCCCCCGGACCGGCCCCCCTCGGCGCGCCGTTCGCCTTCAAGGCCGACAACATCGACGAGTTCGACTTCTGACCGACGACGTGGGTACGGCGGGCGCCCGAGTCGCGCACGCCGTACCCGGCGAGGAGCCTTTCTTGGGCGACATCAGGGCCACGCTGCGTGCGCAGGCCATCGAGACCCCGTCGTGGGCGTACGGCAACAGCGGCACCCGGTTCAAGGTGTTCGCCCAGCGGGGCGTGCCGAGGGACCCCTACGAGAAGCTGGCCGACGCGGCCCAGGTGCACGCCTTCACCGGGGTCGCGCCGACGGTGGCGCTGCACATCCCGTGGGACCGGGTCGACGACTACGCCGACCTGGCCCGGCACGCGTCCGAGGTGGGCGTGCGGATCGGCGCGATCAACTCCAACGTCTTCCAGGACGACGACTACCGGCTGGGCAGCGTCACCAACCCCGACCCGGCGGTGCGGCGCAAGGCCCTGGACCACCTGCTGGCGTGCGTGGACGTCATGGACGCCACCGGGTCCGACACGTTGAAGCTGTGGTTCTCCGACGGCACCAACTATCCCGGCCAGGACGACATCCGCTCCCGGCAGGACCGGCTGGCCGAGGCGCTGTCGGCCGTCTACGAGCGGCTGGGCGAGGGGCAGCGGTTCCTGCTGGAGTACAAGCTGTTCGAGCCCGCCTTCTACGTGACCGACGTGCCCGACTGGGGCACCGCCTACGCGCACTGCCTGCGGCTGGGCGACAAGGCGCAGGTGGTGGTGGACACCGGGCACCACGCGCCGGGCACCAACATCGAGTTCATCGTGGCGTTCCTGCTCCGGGAGGGCAAGCTCGGCGGGTTCGATTTCAACTCCCGCTTCTACGCCGACGACGACCTGATGGTGGGCGCGGCCGACCCGTTCCAGCTCTTCCGGATCATGTACGAGGTGATCCGCGGCGGTGCCCTCTCCGGACGGCACGGCGGGCCGGAGCAGGGGGTGGCGTTCATGCTCGACCAGTGCCACAACATCGAGCCGAAGATCCCCGGCCAGATCCGTTCGGTGATGAACATCCAGGAGGCCACGGCCAAGGCGCTGCGGGTCGACGGGGACGCGCTGGCGGCGGCCCAGGCCGAGGGCGACGTGCTGGCCGCCAACGCCGTGCTGATGGACGCCTACAACACCGATGTCCGGCCGCTCCTGGCCGAGCTGCGCCAGGAGATGGGCCTCGATCCCGACCCGATGGCCGCCTACGCCCGTTCCGGCTACTTCGAGAAGATCGCCGCCGAACGGGTCGGCGGCACCCAGGCGGGCTGGGGCGCCTGAGGCCCGCGTCCCGTTCCGTCGGTGTGCCCGCGGTGAGACGTGAAAGGGCACATCGTGAGATCACTGTTCATACGTTGGGGGATATTTCATGACTTCGCCGGTTGAGATGCTGCTGCAGCGGTCGCACGCGCTCGGCTCCGATCCGCGCAACACCAACTTCGCGGGCGGCAACACGTCGGCCAAGGGCGTCGCCGTCGATCCGGTGACCGGATCCGACGTGGACCTGATGTGGGTCAAGGGCTCCGGCGGCGACCTCGGCACGCTGACCGAGGGCGGCCTGGCCGTACTGCGGCTGGACCGGCTGCGGGCGCTCACCGAGGTGTACCCGGGGGTGGAGCGCGAGGACGAGATGGTCGCCGCGTTCGACTTCTGCGCCTTCGGCAAGGGCGGCGCGGCGCCGTCGATCGACACCGCCATGCACGGCCTCGTCGAGGCCGCGCACGTGGACCACCTGCACCCGGACGCCGGCATCGCGATCGCCACCGCCGCCGACGGCCGGGAGCTGACGACGCGGATCTTCGGCGACAGGGTGGTCTGGGTGCCCTGGCGCCGCCCCGGCTTCCAGCTCGGCCTGGACATCGCCGCGATCAAGGACGCCAACCCGCAGGCCATCGGCTGCGTCCTCGGCGGCCACGGCATCACCGCCTGGGGCGAGACCTCCGCCGAGTGCGAGGCCAACTCGCTGGACATCATCCGCACCGCCGAGGCCTACCTCGCCGAGCACGGCAGGCCGGAGCCGTTCGGCCCGGTCATCCGCGAGCCGCTGGCGGAAGCCGCCCGGCGGGAGCGGGCGGCGGCGCTGTTCCCCCTCGTCAGGGGCCTGGCGAGCACGGATCTGCCGCAGGTCGGCCACTACACCGCCACCCCCGAGGTCCTGGACTTCCTGTCCCGCGAGCGCCACCCCGAGCTGGCCGCGCTCGGCACCTCCTGCCCCGACCACTTCCTGCGCACCAAGGTCGCCCCGCTCGTGCTCGACCTGCCCGGCGACGCGCCCCTCGAAGAGGTGGCCGTACGGCTGCGCGAGCTGCACGCCGCCTACCGGGAGGACTACGCGGCCTACTACCGGCGCCACGCCACGGCGGACTCGCCGCCGATGCGCGGCGCGGACCCGGCGATCGTGCTGGTCCCCGGCGTGGGGATGTTCTCCTTCGGCAAGGACAAGCAGACCGCCCGGGTGGCGGGCGAGTTCTACGTCAACGCGATCAACGTCATGCGCGGCGCCGAGGCGGTGTCGTCCTACGCGCCGATCGAGGAGTCGGAGAAGTTCCGCATCGAGTACTGGGAGCTGGAGGAGGCCAAACTCCGCCGGATGCCCGCGCCGAAGCCGCTGGCCACCCGGGTCGCGCTGGTCACCGGCGGCGGGTCGGGCATCGGCGCCGCCACCGCCCGGCGGCTGGCGGCCGAGGGGGCCTGCGTGGTCGTCGCCGACCGCGACCTCGCCGCCGCCGAGAAGGTCGCCGCCGAGCTCGGCGCCAAGGCCTACCGGCCCGAGGACGTCGCGACGGCCGTACAGGTGGACGTCACCGACGAGGAGCAGGTCATCGCGGCCCTCCGGCAGGCGGTGCTGGCCTTCGGCGGGGTCGACCTGATCGTCAACAACGCCGGGCTGTCGCTGTCGCGGTCCCTGCTGGAGACCAGTGTCGCCGACTGGGACCTGCAGCACGACGTGATGGCCCGCGGTTCGTTCCTGGTCTCCAGGGAGAGCGCCCGCGTGATGATCGACCAGGGCATGGGCGGGGACATCGTCTACATCTCCTCCAAGAACGCGGTCTTCGCCGGACCCAACAACGTCGCGTACGGCGCCGCCAAGGCCGACCAGGCCCACCAGGTCCGGCTGCTCGCCGCCGAGCTGGGCGGGTACGGCATCCGGGTCAACGGCGTCAACCCCGACGGCGTCGTGCGCGGATCCGGGATCTTCGCCTCCGGCTGGGGCGCCAACCGGGCGGCGGTCTACGGCGTGCCGGAGGACAAGCTCGGCGAGTTCTACGCCCAGCGGACCCTGCTCAAGCGCGAGGTGCTGCCCGAGCACATCGCCGCGGCCGTCTTCGCCCTCACCGGCGGAGAGCTGTCGCTCACCACCGGTCTGCACATCCCCGTCGACGCCGGTGTCGCCGCGGCCTTCCTGCGGTAACCCCGAGATTCCCCGGTAACCCGGCTGGCGGAGAACGTCATGCACGCCGACGATTGGAGCACCATCGGCATCTCCCACCACTGGGCGCTGGGCACCGGCCACCGCGCCGCCGAGCTGCGCGCCGTGGCCGATCTCCTCGGCGTCGACCTCATCGAGGTGAAGCAGTGAGCACCGGGGTGAAGCCGTAAGCATCGAGGCGAAACCCTGAACACCGAGGTGAAGCAGTAAGCCGGGGCTCCCAGGAGGAGTCCCGGACCACAAGGGCCCACCGGCGCGCCGCCCGCGCCGGTGGGCCTTTCGCGTGGCGGGCCTCTGCCTGGAAGGTCTTTGCGGTTGGCCTTTCGCGCGAGGACCTTGCGCGGTTGACCTTCGCGCGGTTGACCTTTGCGTAGTGGTCTTTGCGCGATGGGTCTTTGCGCGGTGGGTCCCGACGGCGAGGCTGATACCTCCGCACGAATTGAGGTCGATTTCCCTCCGCCGGACCGGAAATGGCAGGAAGCGGTCACCGGAGGGCAGCATGCTGCCTCTGACATCCCTGGTCCCGGGGTCGTGGAGCGCGCAGAGTTGTCTGTGCGAGGACGAATAAACGGTCCGAGAAAAAGGGGTTGAGAAATGATGGAATCCACCGTCAGAGCCGACAGAGCCGCTTGGGAACGGGCGATCACATCCCGGAGGGGCGGGCGGCGTGAATATCCGCCGGACCGTACCGAATTCGCCGGTGAGTATACGGGCGGAAGGGGTCCTGGGAGAGCGCTCTTCCTGGAGAACGGCTCGGGAGAACCCGGCACGCCGTCGGGGAAATCGCGGAAAAGGAGAATCTATGACCGAAGTGACATCCAGCAAGGGCATGGCCGTCAGCAAGATACTTTCGAGCGACGGAGTCGCCATCGCCTACGACCGGGTGGGGCAGGGGCCACCGCTCATCCTGGTGGGCGGGGCGTTCAGCTACCGCGCGTTCCCGGGGCTGGTGGAGCTGGCCGAGCTGCTCTCCCCGCATTTCACCGTCATCAACTACGACCGCCGAGGCCGGGGTGACAGCGGGGACACGACGCCCTACGCGGTCGAGCGGGAGGTCGACGACCTCGACGCCCTGATCAGGCATGCCGGCGGGTCGGCGTCGGTGTGGGGACTGTCCTCCGGGGCGGTCCTCGCCCTCAGGGCGGCCGCGCGCGGCCTGGCCATCAACAGGCTGGCGCTGTACGAGCCGCCGTTCGTGGTGGGCGACAGCGACCGCCGGCCGCCGGCCGACCACCGGGCGCAGCTCACCCGGCTCGTGGCGGCGGGCCGGCGGGGTGCGGCGGCCAAGTACCACATGAGGAAGGTGGTCGGCGTCCCCGCCGTGCTCGCGGTGGGCCTGCCGCTCCTCCCCATGTGGTCGAGGTTCAAGGCGGTGGCCCACACGCTGCCGTACGACGCGGCGGTGATGGGGGACTACTCGTTGCCCGCCGGACAGATGTCGTTGGTCACGGTGCCCACGCTCGTGATCGCCGGTGAGAGGAGTTCCGCGGTGCTGCGGCAGGCGGCACAGGAAGTCGCGAACGCCGTGCCCACCGCACGGCACCGATCCCTGGAGGGACAGAACCACAACGTGTCCATGAAAGCCCTCGCTCCCGTCCTGGTGGAGTACTTCCAAGTTCGATGAGAGGAGTGTCACGGAGTCCGATACGGCATCCGGCCGAGCGCCCCGTCGCGACGGGGTCCTCGGCCGGATCGGCATGTGGCCCCGGGTCGCCGTGCGGCCGCCGTGACCCGGCGGTCCCGGCCCGCGCGTAGTGATGGCGTCAAAGCTTGCCGAGTCGGCGTATGGAACCCGTCAAGAAGCGCTATAGGGCGATAAATCCGCGATTTGCTGCTCATGTGTCGCCCATCTGGCGGTGCAAGAACATTTCCGGATTTGAGGAGTGGGGATGGCAGACGTCATCTTCGTCGCCCTGACGATCGCGGTCTTCGCGGTCTTCGGGCTCGTCGTGAAGGCGGTGGAGCGCCTGTGAGCGCTGTCAACGCCACTGGCCTGGTGGTGGCCGTCGGTCTGGTGATCTTCATGATCGCGGCCCTGCTCTTCCCGGAGCGATTCTGATGAGCCCCACCCTCGCCGGGATCCTGTTCATCGGATCCCTCGTCCTCGCGCTGGTCCTGACCCACCGGCCGCTGGGCGACTACATGTACCGCGTCTACACCGGCACCGGACACAGCGCCGTCGAGCGGGTGGTCTACCGGGCCATCGGCGTCCGGCCGGACACCGAGCAGAGGTGGAGCGTCTACGCCCGCGGCGTGCTGGCGTTCTCGCTGGTCTCGGTCCTCCTCCTGTACGGCCTGCAGCGCCTGCAGGACAAGCTGTTCCTCTCCCTGGGGATGGCCCCGGTCACCGACCACGTCGCCTGGAACACCGCGATCAGCTTCGTGACCAACACCAACTGGCAGGCCTACTCGGGCGAGTCCACGATGGGCCACCTGGTGCAGATGGCCGGTCTGGCCGTGCAGAACTTCGTCTCGGCCGCGGTCGGCATGGCCGTGGCGGTCGCGCTGGTGCGCGGGTTCGCCAGGAACCGGACCGAGAACCTCGGCAACTTCTGGGTGGACCTGGTCCGCGGCACGCTCCGCGTCCTGCTGCCCATCGCGTTCGTCGGCGCGATCGTGCTGGTGGCCGGAGGGCTGGTCCAGAACTTCGCCGAGCCGCACACCGTGACGACCCTGACGGGCGGCCCGCAGGCGATCACCGGCGGCCCGGTGGCCAGCCAGGAGGTCATCAAGGAGCTCGGCACCAACGGCGGCGGCTTCTACAACGCCAACGCGGCCCACCCGTTCGAGAACGCGACGCGCTGGACGGACTGGTTCGAGATCTTCCTGATCCTGCTCATCCCGTTCTCGATGCCGCGCACCTTCGGCAGGATGGTCGGCCAGGTCAGGCAGGGCTACGCGATCGTCGCCGTGATGGCCGTCCTCGCCCTCGCCAGCGTCACGCTGACCAACGTGTTCGAGCTGTCCGGCGGCGCCACCGTCCCGCAGGCCGTCGGCGCGGCGATGGAGGGCAAGGAGGTGCGGTTCGGCGTGTCGAACTCCGCCACCTTCGCCGCGGCGACCACGCTCACCTCGACCGGCGCGGTCAACTCCTTCCACGACTCCTACACCCCGCTCGGCGGCATGATGACGATGTTCAACATGATGCTGGGCGAGGTCGCGCCGGGCGGGGTGGGTGCGGGCCTGTACGGCATGCTCGTGCTGGCGGTGATCACGGTCTTCGTGGCCGGGCTCATGGTCGGGCGCACCCCGGAGTATCTCGGCAAGAAGATCGGCGCCCGTGAGATCAAGCTCGCGTCGATGTACTTCCTGGTCACGCCGGTCCTGGTGCTGATCGGCACGGCTCTGGCCATGGGTTCGGCGGAGCAGCGGGCGAGCATGCTCAACGGGGGGCCGCACGGCCTGTCGGAGGTCCTGTACGCCTTCACCAGCGCGTCCAACAACAACGGCTCCGCCTTCGGCGGCATCACCGTCAACACCCCGTGGTACGACACCGCGCTCGGCCTGTGCATGGCGTTCGGCCGTTTCCTGCCGATCATCTTCGTGCTGGCCCTGGCCGGATCGCTGGCCAGGCAGGCGCCGGTCCCGGAGTCGGCGGGCACGCTGCCCACGCACCGGCCGCAGTTCGTCGGCATGGTCGTCGGCGTGACGATCGTCCTCGTCGCCCTGACCTTCCTCCCGGCTCTGGCGCTCGGACCACTCGCAGAAGGAATCCACTGATGTCCACCCCCGTGATCGAAGTGCCGGGCCGTACCCCCGCTCCGCGGCAGAAGGTCGGCGGCGGGCTGCTCGACCCCGCCCAGCTCGTCAGGTCGCTGCCCGCTGCCCTGGCCAAGCTGAACCCCGTGCACATGTGGCGCAACCCGGTCATGTTGATCGTCGAGATCGGCGCGGTGTTCTCCACCGTGCTCGCGGTCGCCGACCCGTCGTTCTTCGCCTGGGCGATCGTCGTGTGGCTCTGGCTCACGGTGATCTTCGCCAACCTGGCCGAGGCGGTGGCCGAGGGCCGGGGCAAGGCGCAGGCCGCCACCCTGCGCGCCGCCAAGCGCGACACGACCGCCCGCAGGCTCGCCGACCGGAGGGACCCGGCCCGGTGGGACGACGTCGGCGCGTCCGAACTGAGGCAGGGCGACTTCGTGGTCGTGGAGGCCGGGGAGATCATCCCCGGTGACGGCGACGTGGTCGAGGGCATCGCCAGTGTCGACGAGTCGGCCATCACCGGCGAGTCCGCACCGGTGATCCGCGAGTCCGGCGGCGACCGTTCGGCGGTGACCGGCGGCACCAAGGTGCTCTCCGACCGGATCATCGTCCAGATCACCCAGAAGCCGGGCGAGAGCTTCATCGACCGGATGATCGCCCTCGTCGAGGGCGCGAACCGGCAGAAGACACCCAACGAGATCGCGCTCAACATCCTCCTGGCCGCGCTGACGATCATCTTCCTGGTCGCCACCGTCACCATGCAGCCGCTGGCCATCTACTCCAAGGCCGACAATCCCGGCATCCCCGACTCGCTCGCCCTGACCGGCGACGGCGTCACGGGCGTCGTGCTGGTCTCGCTGCTGGTCTGCCTCATCCCGACCACGATCGGCGCGCTGCTGAGCGCGATCGGCATCGCGGGCATGGACCGCCTGGTCCAGCGCAACGTGCTGGCGATGAGCGGCCGGGCGGTCGAGGCCGCCGGCGACGTCAGCACCCTGCTGCTGGACAAGACCGGCACCATCACCCTGGGCAACCGGCAGGCCTCGGAGTTCGTCCCGGCGCCGGGCGTCTCCGCGGACGAGCTCGCCGCCGCCGCCCAGCTCGCCAGCCTCGCCGACGAGACCCCCGAGGGCCGCTCGATCGTGGTCTACGCCAAGCAGGCGTACGGCCTGCGCGAGCGGGAGGCGGGCGAGCTGGCCCACGCCGAGTGGGTGCAGTTCACCGCGCAGACCCGGATGTCGGGGGTGAACGTGGACGGCCGCCAGGTCCGCAAGGGCGCGGCGACCGCGGTCATGAAGTGGGTCCGTGAGAACGGCGGGCACCCCACCGACGAGGTCGGCGCCATCGTGGACGCCATCTCCGGCTCCGGCGGCACCCCGCTGGTGGTCGGCCAGGTCGTCGACGGGAAGGCACGCGTGCTGGGCGTCATCCACCTCAAGGACGTCGTCAAGCAGGGCATGCGCGAGCGGTTCGACGAGATGCGCCGGATGGGCATCCGCACCGTCATGATCACCGGCGACAACCCGCTGACCGCCAAGGCCATCGCCGACGAGGCCGGGGTCGACGACTTCCTCGCCGAGGCCACCCCCGAGGACAAGCTCGCCCTGATCAAGAGGGAGCAGGAGGGCGGCCGGCTGGTCGCGATGACCGGCGACGGCACCAACGACGCGCCCGCGCTCGCGCAGGCCGACGTCGGCGTGGCGATGAACACCGGCACGTCGGCGGCGAAGGAGGCCGGCAACATGGTCGACCTCGACTCCAACCCCACCAAGCTCATCGAGATCGTCGAGATCGGCAAGCAGCTGCTCATCACGCGCGGCGCGCTGACGACCTTCTCCATCGCCAACGACATCGCCAAGTACTTCGCGATCATCCCCGCGATGTTCGCCGCGGTGTACCCCGGGCTGGACGCGCTGAACATCATGCGCCTGACCAGCCCGCAGTCGGCGATCCTGGCCGCGGTGATCTTCAATGCGATCGTCATCGTGGCGCTGATCCCGCTGGCCCTGCGCGGCGTCCGCTACCGCCCCTCCAGCGCCTCGAAACTGCTCAGCCGCAACCTCTACCTCTACGGGCTGGGCGGCATCGTCGTCCCGTTCGCCGGGATCAAGATCATCGATCTCCTCATCCAGTTCCTTCCGGGGATGTCATAAATGGAACGCCTGCCCAGCTGGATCCGCCAGCACCTCGCCGCGCTCCGCGCGCTGCTCGTCCTCACCCTGATCCTCGGCGCGGCCTACCCGCTGCTGGTCACCGGGGTCGCCCAGGCCGTCTTCGGCGGCAACGCCAACGGCTCGATCGTCCAGAAGGACGGCAAGGACGTCGGCAGCGCGCTCGTCGGCCAGAAGTTCACCGACGCTGAGGGCGACCCGGTCGGGAAGTACTTCCAGAGCCGCCCTTCGGCGGCCGGCGACGGCTACGACATGCTCTCCACCTCCGCGAGCAACCTGGGCCCCGAGGACGTCGTGGACGTCCTGCCGGTCCCGGGCGCCAAGGACGGCGAGGGCCATCCCGACGAGGGCAGGCAGAGCCTGCTCACCCAGGTCTGCGCCCGCAGCGAGGCCGTCGGAGAGCTGGAGGGCGTCAGCGGCGCCCGGCCGTACTGCGCCCCCGGCGGCGTGGGCGCCGTGCTGAAGGTCTTCCCGGCGGTCGGCACGCCGGTCAGGGCGGTCAGCGTCAACCAGGCCTGCCCGGCCGTCCCGTTCGTCGCCGAGTACCGGGGAGTGAAGGTGGAGTGCGGCAGGCCCGGCGAGGACTACGCGGCCGGCCGTACCGTGCCGGTCCGGGGCGACGCCAGAGCGGTGGTGCCCGCCGACGCGGTCACCGCCAGCGGCTCCGGCCTGGACCCGCACATCTCACCCGCCTACGCCGGACTGCAGGCGCCTCGCGTGGCGAGGGAGCGCGGCCTGCCCCTGGAGAAGGTCAGGCGGCTCATCGAGGAGAACACCGCCGGCCGCTCCCTCGGCTTCATGGGCGAGCCGGGCGTGAACGTCCTGCAGCTCAACCTGGCCCTCGACAAGGGGTGATCGGCGTGCCACGCGGACGGCTGCGCGTCTACCTGGGCGCGGCCCCCGGGGTCGGCAAGACCTTCGCCATGCTCGGCGAGGGACACCGGCGGCTGGCGCGCGGCACCGACGTCGTCGTGGGTCTCGTCGAGGCCCACGGCCGTCCCCGCACCGCCGAGCTGATCGGCGGCATGGAGGTCGTCCCCCGCCGGACCGTGGTCCACCGGGGGACCGCCTTCACCGAGCTCGACGTGGACGCGGTCATCGCCCGCGAGCCGAGGGTGGCGCTGATCGACGAGCTGGCGCACACCAACGTGCCCGGCTCCCGGAACGCCAAGCGCTGGCAGGACGTCGAGGAGATCCTCGACGCCGGCATCGACGTCGTCTCCACCGTCAACATCCAGCACCTGGAGTCGCTCAACGACGTCGTCCGGCAGATCACCGGGGTGCCGCAGCGCGAGACCGTGCCCGACGAGGCGGTACGGCGGGCGGACCAGGTCGAACTGGTCGACATGTCGCCCGAGGCGCTGCGCCGGAGGCTGGCGCACGGCAACGTGTACGCGCCGGAGAAGGTCGACGCGGCGCTGTCCAACTACTTCCGGGTGGGCAACCTGACCGCGCTGCGCGAGCTGGCCCTGCTCTGGGTCGCCGGGAAGGTCGACGACCAGCTCGGCCGCTACCGCGCCGAGCACGGCATCGAGGGGACCTGGGAGGCCCGGGAACGCGTCGTGGTCGCGCTGACCGGCGGTCCCGAGGGCGACACGCTGATCCGGCGGGCCGTCCGCGTCGCGGCTAGGACCAAGGGCGCCGACCTGCTGGCCGTCCACGTCACCAGGGCCGACGGCCTGGCCGGAGGAGACCCGGGCAACCTGGCCCGCCAGCGTGTGCTGGCCGAGAGCCTGGGCGGCACCTACCACCAGGTCGTCGGCGACGACGTCCCGAGGGCACTGCTCGACTTCGCCCGGGGGGTCAACGCCACCCAGCTCGTGCTGGGCGCCTCCAGACGCGGCCGGTTCGCCCAGATCCTCTCCCGGGGCGTGGGGGTCACGACGACCGCGCTGTCCGGCTCCATCGACGTCCACATGATCACGCACGACGAGGCGCAGAAGGGACGCCGTCCTCCGCCGTCCAGGGCCGCGCTGACCCGTACGCGCAGGCTCGCGGGCTGGGCGACGGCGCTGCTGGGCATTCCGGTGCTCACCGCCGCGCTGGTCCCGTTCAGGGAGACCCTGACGCTGCCCAGCGAGATCCTGTTCTTCCTGCTCGTGGTCATCGGCGTGGCCCTCATCGGGGGCATGTGGCCGGCCGTCACCGCGGCGGTCGGCGGTTCCCTGCTGCTGAACTACTTCTTCACGACCCCCGTCCACACCCTGACGATCTCCGATCCCGAGAACCTCTTCGCCCTCGTCGTCTTCGTCCTGGTGGCCGCGGCGGTGAGCGGCATCGTGGACCTGGCGGCCCGCCGTACCAGGGAGGCCGCGCGGGCGGGCGCGGACGCCGAGGTGCTGTCCACCCTGGCCGGACACGTGCTGCGCGGCGAGTCGGCGCTGCCGTCCCTGCTGGCGCGGCTGCGCGAGACCTTCGCCCTCACCTCGGTCACCCTGCTGGAACGGATCGACGTGCCGGGCCCGGACGACCAGTCGGACCCCGAGGCATGGCGGATCGTGGCGACCTCCGGAGGGCCGCCCTGCGGCTGCCCGGGGGCCGCCGACACCGACGTGGCGATCGACGGGAGCCTTATGCTCGCCGCGTGCGGCAGGCTGCTGGAGGCCTCCGACCGGCGGGTGCTGGAGGCGTTCGCCGCCGAGGCGGCCGTGGCGCTGCGCCAGGAGCGCCTGCGCCGGGAGGCCGACCTGGCCGGGCCGCTGGCCGAGACCGACAGGATGCGCACCGCCCTGCTCGCCGCCGTCAGCCACGACCTGCGCACCCCGCTGGCCTCGGCCAGGCTCGCCGTCGAGAGCCTGCGCGGCACCGAGATCGAATGGAGCGCACAGGACCGCGAGGAACTGCTGGCCACCGCCGACGAGTCCCTGCTCAAGCTCGACCGGCTGGTCGCCAACCTGCTCGACATGAGCCGCCTGCAGGCCGGCGTGCTCGGCCTGACCCTGCAGCCGGTCGCGCTCGAAGAGGTCATCCCGCGCTCGATCGACGACCTCGGCCCGCTCCGCGACCGCGTCGAGGGCGACGTGTCCGTGGACCTCCCCGAGGTCGTCGCCGACTCCGCGCTGCTGGAACGGATCCTGGTCAACGTCATGTCCAACGCGATCCGCTACAGCCCGGCGGGCAAGAAGGTCCTCATCACCGCGAGCAGCCACGGCGGCCACGTCGAGATCCGCGTCGTCGACCGCGGCCCCGGCATCCCCGCCGAGGCGCACGACCGCGTCTTCATGCCCTTCCAGCGGCTCGGCGACCGCGACAACCACACCGGGGTCGGCCTCGGCCTGGCGCTCTCCCGGGGGCTCGCCGAGGCCATGGGCGGCACCCTCACACCCGACGAGACACCAGGGGGAGGCCTCACCATGATCCTGACGCTGCCCGTCTCCTCGCGAGCGGACGGCCTGCCCGCCGAGTCCCTTCCACAAGAACCTATGCGGTTCTCGCAGTAAGGAGTGTGGTCTGGTGACCCGCGTCCTCGTCGTCGACGACGGACCGCAGATCCTGCGCGCGCTCCGGATCAACCTCCTCGCCCGGCACTTCGAGGTCGCGGTGGCCGCCGACGGCGGCACGGCCGCTTCCGTCCCTGAGACCTGCCCCCGACGTCCGTGCGTGAGGCGCGGGGACCGTCCGTACGGGAGGCGCCGGAACCGCGCGGCCGGGGCGGTACGGGTCAGGGCGTCGTAGGAATATCGCTCATAGCCGTCAAGGCCCTGTATGAAAGTGCCGTGGTGGGCCCCTTCCGGGGCGACGATTGGGATATACCCCTTCACAGGAGAACGTGATGTCCGCAGTGCTGACTCCCGCCCCCGCCCCGGCTGCGGCGGAGCCCCCCGGTACCGGTGACAGGCACCGGCTGACCGTGACCGCCGGCCTGGCCGTCGACGTCGTCCATCCGGGGGACGAGCCGGACGCCCGCCGTATCGACACGGTGGTGTGCCGCATGCGCTTCCGTGCCGGAGCTCGCACGGCCGGTGCGGCATGACCCTGCGGAGCACCGGGCAGTGGTTCTGGGCCTCGGGGACCGGGGGAGGGCGAGGACTCCCGGTGAGACGGCGTGACAGAACGCCGGTCGCGATGGTCGTCCTCGCCTCCGTCATGGGCTGTGCCGTGGCACTCACCGTCTACCGTGCCCTCACGAGCGACGCGGACGCCTACTTCGCGAGCCACCGCCAGGTCACCGCCCAGGTCCTCGCGGTCGACGATCGTTCTCCCGCCATATCGCGCCGGGCGGGCACGAGGGCCGAGGCCGCCTGGGTCGACGGGAGCGGCGTCCGGCGTGTCGGCACGATCCGGCTGCGGGGGGACCAGCTGGAGGAGGCGCGCGTACGGATCTGGATCGACGCCGGCGGCAGACCGGCCCCTGCGCCCCTCGGTCTGGCCGGGTTCATCGTCAGCCCCCTGCTCCTGGGGCTTTTCACGGCCGGCGTCACCTGGTCGGTCATGTCGGCGGCCCAGTCGGGAAGGAGAATGTGGATCGCGCGTCGCGCCATGGCGGGGTGGGACCGGGAATGGCGGGCGCGGGCGGACCTGGAGCGGTGACCCCGGACGCCGCCCCGTGCGGAACCGTCGAATCTCAGCTGCCGATTCTCCGGACGCCTCCGGAGCTGGGATGTTCGACCGAGACGTGACGGGAGCCGGGTAAGGGCGCCGTGCCGGCACAGGGCATGAGGGGCGGGTCCCAGCGGCGCCTCGCTACCTGGACGGGGTGGTGGTGCCGTCGGCCGTCCCGGCGATGAGGGCGGCGGCGCAGCCGGTGACGAGGTCCTCGGCGTACGCGGGGATCGGCTCACCGGACCGGTGGTGGCGGCGGACGGTGGCGTACGGAAGGTCCACCGTGGCCAGGAGGAGCCGTTCCACGTCGTGCGGCTCGTCCCTTCCCAGGCGCCCGGCCAGGTCGCGCAGGGCGCTCATGACCCGGCCGTTGCCCTGCTCCAGCCGTTCGCGTGCCTCGGCCGGCCAGTTGGCCCCGTCGAAGTCGGCGGGGCCGTACAGCAGGATCCGTGTCTCGTCCGGGTGGGCCCGGCTCCAGGTGACGACGTGGCGGGCCGCGTCCAGGACCGCCCGCGCCGGCGGATCGGCGTTCAGGGCCGCGAGGAAGCCCTCCTGGAACCGTTCGGCGGTGCGCAGCCACAGTGCGGCGAGCATGGCGGAGCGGCCGGGGAAGCGGTGGTAGATCGAACCGCTCGGGGCGAGGGCCGCGCGGGCGACCGCCGACACGGTGACGGCGCTCGGACCGCCCGCGGCCACCAGCTCGGCGGCGGCGTCGAGCAGCCGGTCGATGTCGTGCCGAGACGGTCTTCCCATGTGGCCGAGGGTATCGGCCCCGGCACGTATCGGAGAGAGGTCTCTGGGAGCACGCCGGGCCCGGTCCCGTGGGATGGCAGTCCCTGACGCGAGCGCTGGAGAGACTCCGGAGGGGGACTCCAGGTCGCGCCGGAACCGCCGGACGTCTCCCTCTTGACCCGGGCCTTGACCCGGGCCGGCGGGCTCATCCCGTCATTCCTGGACGAGCTCCTCGACCCGCACGGCCACCCCGCTCTTGAGCGTCACCTTGGCGTAGGGGACGCCGCCCTTCTTGAGCGCCTTCTCCAGCTGGGCCGCGGTGCACTTGTGCGGGACCGCGCCCTTGTCGCAGATCGCTCCCCGCAGGTCGAGCACCACCGCTTCCGGGCTGAGCATGACCGGCTGGGCGTCGCCCGCGTCAAGCTGCACGGTGATCCAGCCCGGCTGCGTCGGGCTCGCGCTGAGCGCGCCGATCAGGTCCATGGCGGGCCCCGTGTCCCCGGCTCCGTCACCCGGTGCCTCGGCCGTGGGCTCCGCGGAGGCGGCCGGGGTCGTGGGGGCGGTCTCGGGACCGGACGAGGACGCCGAGGCGGCCGGAGCCGTGGGAGCGGGGGCGGTCCCGGAACCGGCTGCGGACGCGGAGGCGGCCGGAGCCGTGGGGGGAGCAGACGGGTCACCCTCCCCTGAACAGGCGGCGAGGCCGGCGGCGAAAGCAGCTACCAGGAGGACGCGCGTTATCTTCAACGATCTGCTCATAAGGCGCAACCATCCCACGGGGCTTGGCGTGGGTGGTATTCGAAGAGACGCTCGCCCGGCCCGCCGGGGAGGTGCCCCGGCGGCCGCGCACCCCGGTCCGGGGCAGGGGCCGCCATGCCGGGCCGACTGGGCAGATCATGGACCGTCGGGCTTCACCTCACCCGTGAAGATCGGCGAGGATGGCGGGATGCCGCGCATCGAGACACCGTGGGGCCCATGGGAGCCGGCGCCGCTGGCCGAGGTCGTCGAGCTGTTCACCGGTCTGGCGGCGCCGTGGTGGGTGGCCGGCGGATACGCGATCGAGCTCGCGGTCGGCAGGGCCTACCGCGAGCACGCCGACGTCGACATATCGGTGCTCCACCGCGACCACGAGGCGGTACGGCGGCTGCTGGCGGGCTGGGACTGCTGGGCGGCCGACCCGCCCGGGACGCTCCGGCCGTGGCCCGTGGACGCGCCGCTGCCGCCCGGAGTCCACGACGTCTGGGTCCGGGAAGGCGAGGGCGGGCCGTGGCGTTTCCAGCTGATGCTCGACGAGTCGGACGGTGACCAGTGGGTGTACCGCCGGGATCCACGGATCCGCCGCCCGCTGGAATCGTGCACGATCGCCGCGGACGGCGGCTTCCCCCGGATCGCTCCGGAGATCCAGCTCCTCTACAAGGCCAAGGACCCACGTCCCAAGGACGAGATCGACTTCACCCAGGTCCTGCCCCACCTGGCCGAGGCGCAGAAGCGGTGGCTGGACGAGGCCCTCGCGACCGAGCACGGCGCCCATCCGTGGCGTGACCGCCTGCGTTCCTGAACAGGAGTCTCGATGACATTGCCCTTCGACGCGGTGCTGTGCGACTTCGACGGCGTGCTGCGCTTCCACGACGCGCGGACCCACGCGCGCATCGACCAGGCGTACGGGCTGGCGCCCGGGGCCGTCCTGAAGACGGCGTTGAGCCCGGCCCTGCTGGAGCCCGCCATCCTGGGCCGGATCACCTGCGAGGAGTGGGAGGACTCGCTCGTGACCACCTTCGCCGAGATGCTGGGCTCGCCGGCGCGGGCCGCGCGGCTGGTCGAGGAGTTCGCCGCGGTGCCGACACGGATCGACGAGCAGGTGCGGGACCTGCTGGCACAGGCACAGCGGTACGTGCCGGTGGTGCTGGTCACCAACGCCACGACCCGGCTGGAGGAGGATCTCGACCGCCTGGGGATGACGTACTTCGCCGACGACGTGGTCAGCAGTGCCCGCGTGGGGATCGCCAAGCCCGATCGGCGCATCTACGAGCTCGCCGCGGACCGGGCGGGCGCCGCTCCGGAGCGGTGCCTGTTCATCGACGACCGGGCGGAGAACGTCGAAGCCGCCGTGCGGCTGGGGATGACAGGAGTGCACTTCCAGGACGTGGAGGATGCGCGCGCGGCGCTGGAGCCGGAGGGCTGAGGTCATGGGGCCCGTCCGCCTGGACGACTGAAACGCGCCACCGCTGAGCGGTTGGGGTGCTGCGCTGCCGGAAGTGGGCCGCGTCCAGCCGGGGCCAGGAGGTCTACTTGGAGGACTTGCCGTGGAAAAGAAAGATTGACGTATTCAGGAGGCATGGGGGAGAGGGTGCTCCGGTGGGGAGACATTCTTCATTTGGAGATTCCGCGACCGGACTCCCGGGAAAAGCGAAAAGGCCCTCCCCGCGTAAGCGGGTCAGGCCTTTTACTTCGGGAAATACTACGTCGGGGTGACAGGATTTGAACCTGCGACCTCTTCGTCCCGAACGAAGCGCGCTACCAAGCTGCGCCACACCCCGGTGCACGTCGGTCTTGCTCGTGCTTGGGAAAGTCTAGCGGACTTCGCGGGTGCTTGCGTCACTTCGGCGGCGGGGCACCAGCGTGAGGAGGCTCGCCTCGGGGAAGCAGGCGAAACGGGCGGGGGCGTAGGGGCTGGTGCCGAGGCCGGCGGAGACGTGGAGGTAGGCGGAGTCGTGGCGGCTCAGGCCCTTGACGCGGGCCCGGTCGATGCCGCAGTTGGTGACCAGGGCGCCGTAGAACGGGATGCAGAGCTGGCCGCCGTGGGTGTGGCCGGCGAGCAGCAGCTGGTAGCCGTCGGAGGCGAAGCGGGTCATGTTGCGGGGCTCGGGGGAGTGCATGACACCCAGGCGGAGGTCGGCCTCCGCGGGGGCCGGACCGGCGATCATGTCGTAGCGGTCGAGGTTGATGTGGGAGTCGTGGATGCCGCCCACGGCCACGTCGAGGTCGCCGACCTTGATCCGGGCGGTGGTGTTGTTCATGTCCAGCCAGCCCTCGACGGCCATGCCGGCGCCGAGCTCCTCCCAGGGGAGCGAGGGGATCGTCTGGCCGTGGTCGCCCTTGGAGGTGCGCCAGAGGTAGCGCACGGGGTTCTTGGGACGCGGGGCGTAGAGGTCGTTGGAGCCGTAGACGAACAGGCCCGGACGGGACAGCAGCGGCTCCAGGGCGTGCAGGAGGGGGCCGACCGCGTCGGGGTGGGCGATGGTGTCGCCGGTGTTGACCACCAGATCGGGCTTGAGGTCGCCCAGCGAGCGCACCCAGTTGATGAGCATCCGCCTGCCCGGGGTGAGGTGGAGGTCGGACAGGTGCAGGATGCGCACCGGCCGCTGGCCGGGCTCCAGCACGGGCACGTCGAAGCGCCGCAGGCGGAACGCGTTGCGCTCGACGACCGAGGCGTAGGCGAGGCCGGCCATGCCGACACCGAGCAGGGACAGGGGCACCGCGGCTGCTTTCCTCACCTATTCATCATGCCCGACATCGGGCTCCCTGAAGGAAACTTGGGATACGGCGGAGCTGGTGAGACGGCAAGATGGACCGCATGAGCACATTGAAGGACAAGCTGAAGACCGACCTCACGGCCTCGATGAAGAGCAGGGACGAGGTCCGTACCCGGACGATCCGCATGGCCCTCGCGGCCGTGAACGTCGAGGAGGTCGCGGGCAAGACGGCGCGCGAGCTCTCCGACGACGAGATCATCAAGGTGCTGACCAAGGAGGCCAAGAAGCGCCGCGAGGCGGCCGAGGCGTTCAGCGGCGCCGGCCGCACGGAGCAGGCGCAGGCCGAGGTGGACGAGCAGGCCGTGTTGGAGGAGTACCTCCCGGCCCAGCTCTCCGACGAGGAGCTCGGCAAGCTCGTGGACGAGGCCGTCGCCGAGACCGGCGCCGCCGGGCCTCAGGCGATGGGGCAGGTCATGAAGGTCCTGAACCCCAAGGTCGCCGGGCGGGCGGAGGGCGGCCGGGTGGCGCAGGCCGTACGCGCCCGGCTGTCGGCCTGAGCGGACCGCGGTCCGGGAAGGGGGTGCGCCCCCGCGACCACGGCCTGGAAGGGGCTGCGCGCCCCTCTGCCGGTCGGAGAGAGGCCGCGGGCCCGCCTGAGGGATCAAGGCCCCCGGTACGGCGAGAGCCCTCCCTGATGCCTCAGGGAGGGCTCTCGCCGTCGGTGCGGGCTCCTGTCTCCGCGGGGGAGCTACAGGGCGATCTCCGCGGGGGAGCTACGGGACGACGGGGATGCTGGTGTCGCCGACGTCGCCCTCGTTCATGAAGCCGCCGTTGCCGTCTCCGGTGATCACGATGTGGTCGTCGTTGTTGCCCGGGCCGTTGCCGTCGGTGGTGCCGGGCTTCCTGGTGGGCGGCGGGGCGCAGAGGCCGGAGCAGCCGCCGAAGCGGCTCATGTTCACCGGGGTGAAGGAGCTCGGGTCGACGCCCTTCAGCGCGCCGAGCATGGAGCTCTTCCAGATCCGGCCGGAGATCGACGCGCCGTACACGTAGCCGTAGTAACGCCCGCCGATGGTCACGCCGACCAGGTCGTGCTTGAAGGCGCCGCGCGGGTCGCCGAGGCTGACCGCGGAGGCGAGGTCGGGGGTGAAGCCGGCGAACCAGGCGGCGGTGTAGCCGTCGGTGGTGCCGGTCTTGCCCGCCGCCGGCCGGCCGATGCCGCCGACCTCCTGCATCGTGCCATCGGTGAACACCCTAGACATGATGTGGGTGGCCGCGTCGGCGACCTCCTCGTCCAGGACCTGGCTGCACTTCGGCTTGTACGGCGTGGCCTTGCCGTTGCGGTCGCGGATCTCGGTGATGGCCATCGGCTTGCAGTAGGTGCCGCGGGCGGCGATCGTCGCGTAGGCGGCCGACACCGTCACCGGGTCCATCTCGTTGATGCCGAGGGTGAAGGTCTCGAACTCCTTCAGCTTGGCCCCGTCGGCCCGCTTGATGCCCAGCTTCTTGGCCGTCTTGACCACCTCGCAGAGGCCGACCTTCTCCTCCAGCTTCAGGAAGAAGGTGTTCACCGAGTTCAGGGTGCCGGTGGTCAGGGACTTGAAGCCGCCGCCGCCCTCGCTGGAGTTGCGGACCTCGTGGCCGGGGTCGCCGACCCGGTTGCCGTCGCAGTCGCGGAACGAGCTGGTGCTGGGCGCCCGGTAACCGGCGCCGGTGGTGTTGCCGTCGTTGAGCTTCATGCCCTGGTCGAGGGCGGTGAGCAGGGTGAAGGGCTTGAACGTGGAGCCGGCCTGGAAACCCGCGCCGCCGCCGTGCATGACGTCGGCCGCGAGGTTGTAACTCATCTCGTTCTTCTTCTTGTTCTGCCCGAACTTCCGGCTGGCGGCCATCGCCTTGATGGCGCCCGTGCCGGGGACGACCATCGCCTGCGCGGCGACCGGGTGGTCGCTGGTCTTCACGTACGCCTTGATGGCCTTCTCGGAGGCCTTCTGCGCCTTCAGGTCGAGCGTCGTCTTGATCGTCAGGCCGCCGCGCTGGAGCTGCTTCTTGCGCAGCGAGGCGGTCTTGCCGAACTGCTCGTTGTTGAGCATCTCGTACTGGGCGTAGAGGCAGAAGTAGGGGTAGGCGCTCTCGTCGCAACCGCCGGGGACCGGGGTGTCCTTGAACCCGAGCTTCTTGGCCTTGGCCTCCGTGGCCTCCTGCTCGGTGATCTTGCCGAGCTGCTTCATCCGGTCCAGGACGGTGTTGCGCCGGTCCAGCAGCCGCTGGCGGCTCGCCTTGCCCGCGTTCGGGTCGGTCCCGCTGGGGTTCTGCACGGCTCCGGCGAGGGTGGCCGCCTCCCACAGGTTCAGCTTGGCGGCGGGCTTGCCGAAGAACCGCTTGGCCGCGGCCTGGATACCGTGGGCGCCCGCGCCGAAGTAGGAGATGTTGAGATAGCGCTCAAGGATCTCCGGCTTGGTGTATTTCTCCTCGATGGCCATCGCGTAGCGCAGCTCGTTGAGCTTGCGGGAGAACGTCGGGGCGATGGCCGCCCTCTGCTCCTCCTTCGTCTCGGCGCTGTT
The DNA here is from genome assembly GCF_002149035.1 of Streptosporangium minutum. Taxonomy (GTDB): domain Bacteria; phylum Actinomycetota; class Actinomycetes; order Streptosporangiales; family Streptosporangiaceae; genus Streptosporangium; species Streptosporangium minutum. The sequence continues at coordinate 34,587 of NZ_NGFP01000006.1, read as the reverse complement.
GACCAGCACCTGCTTGACGTACTGCTGCGTGATGGAGGAGCCGCCCTGGATGTCTCCGCCGCCCGTGGTGTTCTTCACCGCCGCGCGGAAGGTGCCTTCCAGGTCGATGGCCCCGTGCTCGTAGAACCGGAAGTCCTCGATCGAGACGATCGCGGTCTTCATGATGTCGGCGACCTGGTCGAGCGTCACCGACTCGCGGTTCTCGTAGTAGAACTGGGCGAACTGCTTGCCGTCCGCGTCGAGCAAGGTGGTCTTCTCCGCGAGGGGGGGCTCGCTGAGCTCCTCGGGGAGCAGGTGCAGCTCCTCCGTGGCGGACTTCACGGTCATCCCCGCGCCGCCCACCGCCGGAAGCGCGATGGCAGCGACCAATACGCCTGTGGCGGCGGCAGCGGCGACCAGCCGCAGTACGTTGCCGAACGCCGATTTCTGATCTTTGCCTTGAGCCTGCACGTGTTCAAGGGTACGTCGGACGGATGGCCCAAACGGTAACGGAACACTATTTCAGCTCGCGTCGAGTACGTACTGGGGCAGGTGACTAGTCATTCCCGGCCAGATGGCCGCTGATGACCATGCAAGAAATTGGTCCCGCCGGGGTCTGTCGGCCCGAACGTCTGGTTGCGTACGTTCTCCTTCTGCGGCAATTGAATACGGAGGCTCGACGCCCGCGCCCGTCGGCCCCAAGTCACGACTGACCACCTAAGGGGAGTGGGGTCGAATGTGGATCACGGATTGGACCTCCCGTGCGGCCTGTAAGGGTGCGGATCCTGACGCGTTGTTCGTTCAGGGCGCTGCCCAGAACCGAGCAAAGCTGATCTGCCGAGGATGCCCGGTCCGGACCGAGTGCCTCGCCGATGCGCTGGACAACCGCATCGAGTTCGGGGTGTGGGGCGGGATGACCGAGCGCGAACGCCGGGCGCTGCTGCGTCGGCGACCGGATGTCGACTCCTGGCGGGACCTGCTGGAGCTGGCCAAAGAAGAGTACGAACGGACGAACGAGCTGATCGCCGGCTGAGTTCGCGCTGATCCCGTACGGCTGGCGCGTCGCGCCAGCCGTACATTCGCGTGCCCGTGGCCTCTCGCGTCTGTGCGAGAGGCCACGGGCACGCGGCGGTCCTAGCCGAGGCCCTGCTGGGCGGCCAGCAGCTCACCCACCCGGCGCAGCCCCTCCAGGTCGTGCACGTCCTCCGGCATGGCGGGGACCCGGGCCACGGGCACCGTGGGGTGGGCGGACAGGAAGTGCTCCTGCTCGCGGTGCTCCCGGGTGGCCAGCTGCATCCGGCCGGCGTGCAGCCGCAGTACGGCGGAGGTCAGCTCGTGCTCGCCGCGCGACTCCAGATCCTCCGCGGCGGCGGTGCTCCGCGCCGCCGACAGCATGGCGGCGGGCGCCAGGTGCACCCGGTTGACCACGAGCCCGGCCAGGGGCATGCGCTCCTCCGCCAGCCGCTCCACGAAGTACGACGCCTCGCGCATCGCGTCGCGTTCGGGCGCGGCCACGACGACGAACGCGGTCCCGGGGGCCTGCAGAAGCCGGTAGGTCTGCTCGGCGCGCACCCTGAACCCGCCGAAGACGGCGTCGAGCGCGGAGACGAACGTCTGCAGGTCCTTGAGCACCTGCGCGCCCAGCAGCTTGGTCATGGCCCCGGCGACGATGCCGAAGCCCGCGTTGAGCAGCTTGAAGGCGCTGCGCCCGCCGGCCTTGGCGGGGGCCATCAGCAGCCGGATCAACCGGCCGTCGAGGAAGCGGCCCAGGCGCTCCGGGGCATCGAGGAAGTCCAGCGCGGAGCGGGAGGGCGGGGTGTCCACGATGATCAGGTCCCAGTCGCCCGACCGGCGGAGCTGGCCGAGCTTCTCCATGGCCATGTATTCCTGCGTGCCGGAGAAGCTGGACGACAGGGACTGGTAGAAGGGATTCGTCAGGATCTGGCGGGCCCGCTCGGGATCCGCGTGCGCCTCGATGATCTCATCGAAGGTCCGCTTCATGTCGAGCATCATGGCGTGCAGCCGGCCCTCGCCCTCCACGCCCGCGACGGGCCTGGGGGTGTTGTCCAGCTCGGTCAGGCCCATGGACTGCGCCAGCCGCCGGGCGGGGTCCACGGTGAGCACCACGGCCGAACGGCCGCGCTCGGCCGCGCGCAGCCCCAGCGCGGCGGCGGTGGTGGTCTTGCCGACGCCGCCGGAGCCGCAGCAGACGACGATCCGGGTGCCCGGGTCGTCGATGATCGCGTCGAGGTCGAGAACCGGGACGGTCCGCTGCCTGACGGACCGCTCGCTGCGCTCGCTCATGCTGCTCCCTGCGTGTGGATCGATTCGGCCAGCTCGTACAGCCCGGCCAGGTCCACCCCGTCGGCCAGCAGCGGCAGTTCGTACCGGGGGCGCCCCGCCCTGGCCAGCGACAGCCTCTCGCGGCGCTCCAGCTCCGTGCGGTGGGCGTGTTCGGCGATCTCCTCGGCGAGGGCCTCGGCCACGGCGGCGGCGTCGGAGCTGCCGTCCGCGAGGCCGGACGCCTTGAGCCCGAGCGCCAGCTCGGCCGGGTCGAAACGGTCCTTGCCGACGTCGTCCAGGACGGACGCGGGCAGCAGCGACTCCCTGACCATGTTCGTGAAGATCCCGCCGGGTGGGAGCCCGGCCGCGCGGAGCTCGTCGAGCCCGTCGAGGGTCTCCTGGACGGGCATCTCCTCCAGGAGCGTGACGAAGTGCACCGCGGTCTCGGGGGAGGCCACGACGCCGTTCACCAGGTCGGCGTGGTTCTTGATCGGGCCCATCCGGGCCAGCCCGGCCACCTCGTTGGTGACGTTGAGGAAACGGGTGATCCGGCCGGTCGGCGGCGCGTCGAGCACGACCGCGTCATAGACCCGCCTGCCGTCCTTGCCCTTGCGGCGGACGGCCTCGCTCGTCTTCCCGGTGACCAGGACGTCGCGGAAGCCGGGGGCGATGGTGGTGGCGAAGTCGACGACGCCCATCTTGGTCAGGGCCTTGCCCGCCCTGCGCATGCCGTAGAACATCTCAAGGTAGTCGAGCATGGCCTCTTCGGGGTCGATGGCCAGCGCGTAGACGTCACCCCCGCCGGGGGCGACGGCGATCTTCCTCTCCTCGTACGGCAGCGGCGGCAGGTCGAAGACCTGCGCGATTCCCTGCCTGCCTTCGACCTCCACCAGCAGGACCTTGCGGCCGTCCGCGGCGAGGGCGAGGGCGAGGGCGGCGGCCACCGTGGTCTTCCCGGTGCCGCCCTTGCCGGTGACGACGTGGAGGCGTACGCCGTCCCAATCGGTGTCGCGAGCTCTCACGTTTCGAAGGCTACCCAACAGCCACCTGACGATTCGTCGGGGCTGTGCACTGACGGGGCTACAGGTGCGGATTGTCACAGTGATCCTGCCCACTCGGGGACGCCGCCGGGGTGAGGCCCCGGGTCCGGGCGGGCGCGACCGTCCGTCCGCCGGACGCCGGCAACGCCACCGGCGACCCCGGCCGGCGACGTGCGGAAAACCCGGGAACACCCCCGCCGGGAGGCCGTGGGGAAACGCGGGGCGGGGCGGCCTCGCTAATGTGTCCCACATGACGAAATGGGAGTACTCGACGGTGCCTCTGCTGGTCCACGCGACCAAGCAGATTCTCGATAACTGGGGCCAGGACGGCTGGGAGCTCGTCCAGGTCGTGCCGGGGCCGAACCCCGAGCAGCTGGTCGCCTACCTGAAGCGGCCGAAGCAGTGAGCGCCGAGGAGAGGCTGGCCGAGCTCGGCCTGACGCTGCCCGAGGTGGTCGCGCCGCTGGCGGCCTACGTCCCGTCGGTCCGTTCGGGCGACTACGTCTACACCTCGGGCCAGCTCCCGGTGGTGGACGGCAAGCTCGCGGCGACCGGCAAGGTCGGTGCCGAGGTGAGCCCCGAGGAGGCCCGTGAGCTCGCGAGGATCTGCGCGCTCAACGCCCTCGCGGCGGCCGCGTCGGCGGCCGGAGGACTGTCCAACATCGTGCGGATCGTCAAGGTCGTCGGCTTCGTGGCCAGCGACCCCGCCTTCAGCGGTCAGCCGCAGGTCGTCAACGGCGCCAGCGAGCTGCTCGTCGAGGTCCTGGGCGAGGCGGGCAAGCACGCCCGCAGCGCGGTCGGCGTCGCCGTCCTCCCGCTGGACGCGCCGGTCGAGGTCGAGTTGATCGCCGAGGTCCGCTGACGATTGTCCGGGGCGGCGGCCGTGCCACATGATGGACCTCGAAACCGAGTGATGTTCGGGTGGAGGGTCTGAAATGGGTGGGATTCCGCTCCCTGGTGAGTTCGGTGAGCGTGCGCGCGACATCCTGGCCGGGCGGCTGACGCCCGTCCCGGCCAGGGATGCCGCCACCGTGGTCATCCTCCGCGAGGGCGTCGAGGTCTACCTGCTGAGGCGGAAGGCGAGCATGGCCTTCGCGGCGGGGGCCTATGTCTTCCCCGGCGGTTCGGTGGACCCCCGCGACACCGACCACGCGGTCGCCTGGGCCGGGCCCTCGCCCGCGGAGTGGGGGACGGTCTTCCGCGCTGACGAGAAGATCGCGCGCGGTCTGGTCTGCGCCGCGGTGCGGGAGACGTTCGAGGAGTCGGGCGTACTGCTCGCCGGGCCGTCACCGGAGTCCGTCGTGGCCGACACCACCGGCGACGACTGGGAGGCCGACCGGCTCGCCCTGATCGACCGGAGCCTGTCGTTCGCCGACTTCCTGGACGGGCGCGGGCTGGTCCTCCGCTCCGACCTGCTCCGGCCCTGGGCGCACTGGATCACTCCCGAGGTCGAGCACCGGCGCTTCGACACCCGGTTCTTCGTCGCCGCGCTCCCGCCGGGCCAGCGCACCCGTGACGTCGGCGGCGAGGCCGACCAGGTCACCTGGGCGCGGCCCGCCGACGCGGTCGACCAGGCCAAGAACGGTCAGATCTTCCTGATGCCTCCGACCTACCGCACGCTCGGCGAGCTGCGCGACTACCGGACCGTGGCCGAGGTGCTCGCGGCCGAGCGTGAGATCGTCACCCTGATGCCCGGGATCGCGGAGGTGGACGGGGAGATGCGCATCGTGCTCGACGACGACTACGGGTTCGGTCCCTCATGAGCGAGCGCGGCGGGCACGGGGCGTCCGCGGAGGCGGCCGGCGCGCCGCCGGCGGAGGGGACCGGATGAGCGGCCTGCGGATCCCCCTCGACGGGCCCGACGGATCCGGTACGGATCACGCGCTCAGCCTTCTCGCCCCGAACCCGTCCCCGATGACCCTGGACGGCACCAACACCTGGGTGATCGGCCGGGGCGAGGACGTGCTCGTCGTCGACCCGGGGCCGGACGACGGGCCGCACCTGCGGCGGGTCGCCGACCGTCTCCGTGGGCGCAGGGTGACGGCGATCCTGCTCACTCACGGGCACCACGACCACAGCGGCGGCGCGAAGGGGTTCGCCGAGCTGGTCCGCGCGCCCGTCAGGGCACTGGACCCCGGTCACCGGCTCGGCGACGAGGGTCTCGCCGACGGCGACGTGCTCACCGCGGGCGGCCTGGAGCTCCACGTCGTGGGCACCCCCGGCCATTCGTTCGACTCGCTCTGTTTCTGGCTGCCGGAGGACCGGGCGATGCTGACCGGGGACACCGTGCTCGGCCGGGGCACCTCCGTCATCGCCCCGGACGGCGACCTCGCCGACTATCTGCGCTCCCTGGACCGGCTCCGCGCGACGGCCGAGCGGGTCGGCGCCGAGGCGCTGCTCCCCGGCCACGGCCCGGTGCTGCCCGACCCGATCGGCGCGCTGGACGGCTACATCGCCCACCGGAGGCAGCGGCTCGACCAGATCCGGAGCGCGCGTGAGCGGGGCGCGAGGACGCCGGCGGAGATCGTCGAGGTCGTCTACGCGGACGTCGACCGGTCGCTGTGGCCCGCCGCCGAGATGTCGGTCCGCGCCCAGCTCGCCTATCTCGACGGCTAGACCCAGGCCCGGCGGCGCCTGTCTCGACGGCTGGACCCAGGCCCTGCCCCGTCGGTCTCGGCGCCGGTCCCGGCCCGCGCGGCGGTGCCTTCCAGCCCGCCGCGGGCGCCGGCCGGGATCCGCGGGACGCCCCTCAGCGCGAGCGGTTGTGCAGCCGCTCCAGGTCCATGATGACCACGGCCTTGGCCTCGATGCGCAGCCAGCCGCGCTGGGCGAAGTCGGCCAGGGCCTTGTTCACCGTCTCGCGGGAGGCGCCGACCAGCTGGGCCAGCTCCTCCTGGGTGAGGTCGTGGTGGACCCGGACGCCGTCGTCGATCCGCTGGCCGAAGCGCTCGGCCAGGTCGAGCAGGGCCTTGGCGACCCGCCCGGGGACGTCGGTGAAGACCAGGTCGGCCAGCACGTCGTTGGTACGGCGCAGCCGCTGGGCCAGGGCGCGCAGCAGGTGCAGGGCGACCTCGGGGCGGCCGGTCAGCCAGGGGCGCAGGTCGTCGTGGCCGAGCCCGGCCAGGCGGACGTCGGTCAGCGCGGTGGCGGACGCCGTACGGGGGCGGGGGTCGAACAGTGACAGCTCGCCGAACATCTCGCCCGGACCGAGCACACTGAGCAGGTTCTCCCGGCCGTCGGGCGCGGTCCTGGACAGTTTGATCTTTCCTTCGAGCACCACGTAGAGGCGGTCGCCGGTCTCGTTCTCGCTGAACAGCGTCTGCCCCTTGGACAGCTCGACCTCCGAGACACTCGTGCGCAGCGCGGCGGCGCCCTCGCGGTCGAGCGCCGAGAACAGAGGCGCCTTGGCCAGCACGTCGTCGGTGTTCACAGTGCCTCCTGTTTCACGGCTCACGCAGTCATTGTGACCTATCCCACCGAGCAGCCCTCAAGGGGGCCATACGCGTAGGCTGTGCAGGTGCCTCGCAACGTCGGTCGTGCTGGTGAATCCCCGCTCGCCCTGGTCCGTCGTGCTCGGCGGATGGATCGCATCCTGGCGGAAACCTACCCAGATGCCCACTGCGAACTCGACTTCCGCAACCCCCTGGAGCTGCTGGTCGCGACGATCTTATCTGCGCAGTGTACGGATAAAAGAGTCAACATGGTTACTCCAACGCTTTTTGTGAAATATCGGACAGCGGAGGATTACGCCGGCGCCGACCGGGCCGAGGTCGAGGACATCATCCGGTCCACGGGGTTCTTCCGGGCCAAGACCAACAGCATCGTCGGCATGGCCCAGGTCCTGTGCGACCGCTACGGCGGGGAGGTCCCCGGCAAGCTCAAGGACCTGGTCACGCTGCCGGGCGTCGGCCGCAAGACCGCCAACGTGGTGCTCGGCAACGCCTTCGGGGTCCCCGGCATCACCGTGGACACCCACTTCCAGCGGCTCGTCCACCGGTTCCGCTGGACGGAGGAGACCGACCCGGTCAAGATCGAACACGTCGTCGCGGGGCTCATCCCGAAACGCGACTGGACGATGATGTCCCACCGCCTGATCTGGCACGGCCGCCGCATCTGCCACGCCCGCACACCCGCCTGCGGCGTGTGCCCGCTCGCCGCGCTCTGCCCTTCGTACGGCATCGGCCCCGTCGCCCCCGCCCAGGCCGCCAAACTGGTACGCCCCGGCCCCTTCTCGTGACCGGTCCGGCGACCGGCTCCCGATGACCGGGAAGCACGGGACGGGGCACCGTGTTGCAGAGACCGGAGGTGTGCCCGTGGAAGTGCCCGGATGGTTGGAGACGCTGGCCGAACGGGTCGCGAGGACGCCGGTGCCCCCGCCGCTGCGACCACCGAATTCGGGCGGCCGGCCGGCGGCGGTGCTGATGCTGTTCGGGGAGGGGCCGCTCGGCCCCGACGTGCTGCTGATCCAGCGCAGCTCGCGCGGACGCCGCCACGCGGGGCAGCCCGCCTTCCCCGGCGGCGGCGTGGACCCCGAGGACGGCGGCCCGATCGCCGCCGCGCTGCGCGAGGCGCAGGAGGAGACCGGTCTCGATCCGGCCGGTGTCCAGGTGGTCGGCACGATGCCCGAGCTGTACGTCTGGCACAGCGACAACCGGGTCACCCCGGTGCTGGGCTGGTGGCACACGCCCAGCGTGGTGCACGCGGCCTCGCCCGACGAGGTGGAGGCGGTGGAGCGCGTCCCGGTCTCCGAGCTCGTCGATCCCGCCAACCGGCTCAAGCTGCGCCACCCGAGCGGCCTGTCCGGCCCCGCCTTCCGGGTGCGCGGGCTGCTGGTGTGGGGTTTCACCGCGGGGGTGCTCGACGGGGTGCTCGCCGCGTCGGGCTTCGAGCTCCCCTGGGACCGGTCACGGATCGAGGATCTGCCTCCGGACGTCCTCAACCTCGCGGCCCGTTGACAGCGCCAGGCCCAGGCGGGCCCAGTCGGCCACGTCGAGGTCGGGGTCCCTCGACAGCCGCCGCAGAGCCCCCAGGCCCATCGGATCGGGCGGGTTGCCCATGATGTTCGGCAGCGCGTAGGCCGCGCCGTACCTGACCCTGGGGTCGGCGTGCTCGCCCAGGGCGACCACCGACGGCAGCGCGCGGCGGTCCCTGAGATGGCCGAAGGCGATCAGCACCGAGTAGAGCACCATGCAGTCGTCCTCGCTGGAGGCCAGGAATCGCAGCACCGGCAGGCTCCGGTCGGTGAAGCCGAGCCTGCCGAGGATGTCCACCCCCAGCATCCGCTCGGAGGCGGTCTCGCCCGCGCACAGCCGCCGGGCCGCGGTGAAGGTCTCCAGATCGCCTCGCGCGTGCAACACGGCGATCGCCTGCCAGCGGATCGTGCCGTCGTGGTCCTGGTCCCGCAGCGCGGCCTCGATGAGAGACTCCACGGCCGCCGACCCCCCGATCGTTGCCATATGACCACGATAACCGCATGGACCTACAAGAAGGGGTGCACGCGCGGGGCGGTGGCTGGATACCGTAAAGGGGTGAGCGGTGATCTCCTCGATCTCATCCTGATCGCCCTGATGGTGGCCTTCGCGGTGTCGGGATACCGCCAGGGGTTCATCATCGGGGCCCTGAGCTTTGTCGGATTCGTCGGTGGCGGGCTGCTGGGCATCTTCATCGCCCCGCCGATCGCCGGCGCTTTCGTCGACGGTGAGACCGAGCGCGCGCTGCTCGCCATCGTCATCGTCTTCCTGACCGCGACGATCGGGCAGTTCGCGTCCTCGACCATCGGCGCGGTGGTCCGCAGCCATGTCACCTGGGAGCCCGCCAAGGTGGTCGACGCGGTCGGCGGCACCTTCGCCAGCGCGTTCTCGGTGCTGATCATCGCCTGGCTGATCGGCTCGCTGATCTCCTCCTCCCAGTTCACCCTGCTGAGCGAGCAGGTCAACAAGTCACTGCTGATCGGCACCGTCGACCAGGCGATGCCGAAGGCGGCCAAGGACTTCCAGAAGCCCTTCAAGGACTTCATCGACACCTCCGGCTTCCCGAAGGTGTTCGACGCCATAGGGGCCGGCGAATTCGTCCAGGTCGAGCCGCCCGACAAGAGCGTGCCCAAGGGGGCGCAGCTCTCACGCGCCCGCCGGGGCATCGTCAAGGTCCAGGGCGTCGCCTCCAGCTGCCGCAGGCACATCGAGGGCACCGGCTTCGTCTACTCCCAGAACAAGATCATGACGAACGCCCACGTGGTCGCGGGTGTCGACCAGGACCTGCAGGTCACCGACTACCTCAACAAGGCCCACGCGGCCAAGGTCGTGCTCTACAACCCCGACAGGGACATCGCGATCCTCCACGTCCCCGGTCTGAACATGCCGATCCTGCGCTTCGACGGCACCGCCAAGAAGGGCGACGACGCCATCGTCGCCGGCTTCCCGCACGGCCAGGGCTTCACCATGAACCCGGCCCGCATCCGGGTGCAGCAGAAGGCCAGGGGACTCAACATCTACGAGCGCAAGTCCGTCGTCCGCGACGTCTACTCCATCCGCGGCCTGGTCCGGCAGGGCAACTCCGGCGGGCCGCTGCTCACCACCGACGGCCGGGTCTACGGGGTCGTCTTCGCGGCCGCGCTCGACCAGCAGGAGACCGGCTACGTCTTGACGGCGGCCGAGGTGTCGCCGGACGCCGAGGACGGCTCCAAGCTGTTCAACCGGGTCGACACCCAGGAGTGCGACCAGAACGGCTAGAGCAGGTCCCTGATCGCGGTGATGGCCGCTCCGGGGTCGGGGTCGCCCGCGGCGCCCAGCTCCCGGGCGGTCAGGGCGATCTCCTCGTACGGCGGGCCGTACCGGCTGATCCTGCCGGCGCCCCGGGCGAACAGCGCCGCGGCCCCGCGCCGGTTGCCCCGCTGCAGGTGGGTGAGGCCGACGCAGATCTGCGCCAGCCCCTGCCAGAGCTCCCGCTCCGCCTCCGGAGCGGTCTTCCACCGGCCTTCCAGCACCTCATGGGCGTGGAACGGCCGGCTCTCGCCGAGCAGCCGACGCGCCTCGGCGAGTGCCTCCTCCGCGCTCGGCGCGTAGTCGTCCGGGACGCGCTCCACGCCCTCCGCCCCGTGGGGCAGCGGCCGTCCGAACGCGTCCCGAGGCCGCCGGTTGCGGGGCCTTCCGTCCGGGTCGCGGTCTCTCGTGGTCATGGGGCTGTGGATCCCTCCGTCCGGGGGTCCCGGTCTTGCGTGGTCATGGGCTGTGGATCCCTCCGTCCGGGTCCCGGTCCTGCGTGGTCATGGGGCTGTGGATCCCTCCGTCCGGACCGCGGTCTCTCGCGGTCACCGGTCGGGCTCCGGGTCGGACAGCCAGCCGATGAGCTCGGCGTCGAACTCCTCCGGGCGCTCCTCGTGGGGGAAGTGACCCGCGCCCTCGATCAGCCGCCACCGGTAGGGGGCGGCCACATAGCGGCCGGAGCCCTGGGCGGTGCGGGGCAGGACGTGCCTGTCGAGCGCGCCGTGCAACTGCAGCGTGGGCGCGGCGATCTCGCTCCGCATCCTCCTGGCGTAGCGCAGCCCGTCGGGACGGAACTGGGAGCGGGCGAACCAGCGGTGATACTCCACCGCGCAGTGGGAGACGGTGGGGATGCGGAAGACGTCACGATAGGTCTTCGCCACCTCCTCCTCCGGCCAGGTCGGCCCGGACCACTGATCCAGCAGCCGTCCCACCATCGCGCCCTGGTTGGCGGTCAGGCGGCGTTCGGGCAGGAACGGCAACTGGAACCCCAGGGCGTAGGAACTCGCCCTGAGCTGGCCCAACGGGTCGCCGAACAGTGCGGAGCGGAGCCTGAGCGGATGCGGGGCCGCGACCGGGACCAGCCGCAGGACCGCCTTGGGGTCCAGCACGGACATCGTCCAGGCCAGCAGCCCGCCCCAGTCGTGGCCGACGACGATCGCACCGGTCTCGCCCAGCGCCCGGACCAGCCCGGCCGCGTCGCCGGCCAGGGTGGGCAGGTCGTAGCCGCGTGGCGGCTTGTCGCTGGCGCCGTAGCCCCGCAGGTCGACGGCGACGGCGCGGTAGCCCGCGGCGGGCAGGGAGACGAGCTGGTTGCGCCAGCTCCACCAGAACTGCGGGAACCCGTGCAGCAGCAGCACAAGAGGGCCCGTCCCCGCCTCCACGATGTGGAAGCGGGTGCCGCCGGCGTGCACGGCGCGGTGGGTCCACGGGCCCTCGATCCTGACCAGGGACTCGTCGGGACGGCTCACTGGCCCGGACTCACCGGTTCGCGATGCGAGCCGACCTGGCCCGCGCCGGACGGTGCGGGCGGCGTGGCGAGACCGAGCCCGCTCTCGCCGCTCTTGATGGTCCTGAGCGAGCGCAGGGTCCGCTTCATCCCGGTCAGGCCCTTGAGCCGCCGGATACCGAGGAAGATCAACAGGCTGGCCACGATCAGGTAGAACACGGTGACGATCGTGAAGGCCAGCCACGTCCACACGCCCAGCCCGACCAGGGCGTAGGCGATGGCGAACGAGGCCAGGATCAGGCACAGGTGGGCCATGAACGCGGCGGCGCCGAAAAGGCCGGCGGCCACGCCGGCCCGTTTGGCGTCGAACCTCAGCTCGGACTTGGCCAGTTCGATCTCCGCGCGCACCAGAGTGGAGATCTGGTCGCTGGCCGCGGCGACCAGTGCGCCCAGCGACTCCTCCTGCGGTTCCGTGGGTGGATTCAGTGTCATGAGAGATCTCCTATCGAGCGCCGGTATCAGACATCATCCTGCGCGCTGAGGTGGTTGCGCACGCGCACCCGGAGCAGGACCGCCGCGACGACCGAGGCCGTGAGGCTCGCCACCAGCACTCCGGTGGTCACCGCGGCCGCCCGTCCGGGATCGTCGCCATAGGCCAGATCGCCGATGAGCAGGGACACGGTGAACCCGATCCCGGCCAGAATCGACACGGCGGCCATGTCCCGCCAGTGCAGTTCATCCGACAGTTTCGCCAAGCCGAGCCGTACGGCCAGCCACGCCCCGCCGAAGACGCCCAGGAACTTACCGACGACCAGACCGGCGATCACCCCGAGCACCACCCGGTCGGTGACCATCGCGCCGAGGCTCCCCGCGTTGAGCACGACCCCCGCGGACACGAACGCGAACACGGGCACCGCGAAGCCCGCCGAGAAGGGGCGGATGTAGTGGTCGGCCAGTTCGGCGGGGGAGCTCTCCTCGCCTGGGCCGCTGTGCACGCGGGTCATCAGGCCCAGGGCTACCCCGGCGACGGTCGCGTGAACACCGCTGATCTCCACGAGATACCAGGCGAGGAGGGCGAGCGGCAGGTAGAGCCAGAGGCCGCGGACCCGCCTGGCCTGCAGCAGGCCGTACAGGGTGATGACCGCCGCCCCGGCCAGCAGCGCCAGGAGGTTCAGGTTCCGGGTGAAGAAGACGGCGATGACGGTGATCGCGCCGAGGTCGTCCACCACGGCGCTGGTCAGCAGGAACGCCCGCAGCGCGGCGGGCAGCGCGCTGGCCGTCACAGCCAGTACGGCGAGGGCGAAGGCGATGTCGGTGGCCGTGGGGATGGCCCAGCCGCGGCCCGCCCCCGGCACGCCCCAGCTCACCACGAGATAGATCAGGGCGGGAACGACCATGCCGGCGATCGAGGCGACGACGGGCAGCGCGGCCTTACGGAGCTGGGCGAGTTCGCCGTGGACGAACTCCTCCTTGACCTCGATCCCGGCGACGAAGAAGAAGACCGTGAGCAGGCCGTTCTGGACCCATTTGTAGAGCTCCATGTCGAGGTGGAGAAAGGCCGGGCCGAACGTCGCGTTGCGGAGCGCCTCGTAGGAGTCGGTGGAGACATTGGCCCAGACCAGGGCGGCGACCGTGGCCAGCAGCATGACGACGCCGCCGACGGTCTCGGTGCGGAGCGCCTCGGCGAGCTGGCGGGCGTATCGCAGGGACGGGCGGAAAGGCCAGATTTCGACGGCGCGGCGCATGGGACCTCCGGGAATGCAGAGAGGGACGGTCCCCTCGCTGGCCGACCAGACTTCCCGGCACACCTGATCGCCAGCCTATCGAAGTAACGCGAAAGGGACTTCGGGTGGGCCCGCATGGTTTGGAGGCCCGCATGGTTTGGAGGCCCGCACGGCCCGGAAGTTCGCGTGGTTTGGAGGCCCGCACGGTTCAGAGGCCCGCACGGCCCGGAAGCCCGCACGGTTCAGAGGCCCGCACGGGGAAGGCGCGGGCCCCCGTCGCCGGGGATCCGCGCCTTCCGGCCGGTGCCTACCCGCCGCTCAGTCGTCGCTCTTGGCGCTGGGCAGCTTCTCGGAGATGAGGTTCATCACCGTGCTGTCGGCCAGCGTGGTGACGTCGCCGACGCTGCGGTTCTCCGCCACGTCGCGCAGGAGGCGTCGCATGATCTTGCCCGAGCGGGTCTTCGGCAGCTCGGGGACCACCAGGATCTGGCGCGGCTTGGCGATCGGCCCCAGGGACTTGGCCACGTGGTTGCGGAGTTCGGCGGCGATGTCGGCGCTCTCCTCGGCGTTGCCGCGCAGGATCACGAACGCCACGATGGCCTGACCGGTCACCGGGTCGGTCGCGCCGACCACGGCGGCCTCGGCGACCTTCGGGTGGGAGACCAGGGCCGACTCCACCTCGGTGGTGGAGATGTTGTGGCCGGAGACGAGCATGACGTCGTCCACGCGGCCCAGCAACCACAGGTCGCCGTCCTCGTCCTTCTTGGCGCCGTCGCCGGCGAAGTACATGCCCTCGAAGCGGGACCAGTAGGTGTCGATGTAGCGCTGGTCGTCGCCCCAGATCGTGCGGAGCATGGACGGCCACGGTTCGCGCAGCACCAGGAAGCCGCCGCCGCCGTTGCCGACGGTGTTGCCCTGGTCGTCTACCACGTCGGCGCTGATGCCGGGCAGCGGGCGCATGGCCGCGCCGGGCTTGCCCGAGGTGACGCCGGGCAGCGGACTGATCATGATGCCGCCGGTCTCGGTCTGCCACCAGGTGTCCACCACCGGAGCGCGGTCCTTGCCGATGTGCTCGCGGTACCAGACGTAGGCCTCGGGGTTGATCGGCTCGCCGACGCTGCCCAGGATACGCAGGGACGACATGTCGTACTTGGCGGGGATGTCGTCGCCCCACTTCATGAAGGTACGGATCGCCGTCGGGGCGGTGTAGAGGATCGTGACCTTGTACTTCTGCACGATCTCCCAGAACCGGCCCCGGTGCGGGGTGTCCGGGGTGCCCTCGTAGATGACGCTGGTCGCGCCGTTGGCCAGCGGGCCGTACACGATGTAGGAGTGACCGGTCACCCAGCCGATGTCGGCGGTGCACCAGTAGACGTCGGTGTCCGGCTTGAGGTCGAACACCGCGTGGTGGGTGTAGGCGACCTGGGTCAGGTAGCCGCCGGTGGTGTGCAGGATGCCCTTGGGCCTGCCGGTCGTGCCGCTGGTGTAGAGGATGTAGAGCGGGTCCTCGGCGTCGTTCGGCCGCGCCTCGTGGACGTCGGCCTGGCGGTCCACGATGTCGTGCCACCAGACGTCCTTCTCGGTCTGGGACACCTCCTGGCCGGTCCTCCTGACGACCAGGACGTGCTCGATGCCCGGGCACTCCTTGACCGCCTCGTCCACGGTCGGCTTGAGCGCGCTGGGCGCGCCCCGACGGTAGCCGCCGTCGGCGGTGACCACGATCTTGGCGTCGGCGTCCTGGATCCGGCCGCTGAGGGCGGCGGAGGAGAACCCGCCGAACACCACGGAGTGGATCGCGCCGATGCGGGCACACGCGAGCATGGTGATCGGCAGCTCGGGGATCATCGGCATGTAGACGGCGACCCGGTCGCCCTTGCCGACCCCGAGCTCCTGCAGCGCGTTGGCGGCCTTGGCGACCTCGCGCTGCAGGTCGGAATAGGTGAGGGTACGGCTGTCGCCCTCGGGCTCGCCCTCCCAGTGGTAGGCGACCTTGTCACCGCGGCCGGCCTCGACGTGGCGGTCGACGCAGTTGTAGGCGATGTTGAGCTCTCCGCCGACGAACCACTTGGCGAAGGGCGGGTTCCATTCGAGGGTGGTGTCCCAGCGCTTGGACCAGCTCAGCCGATCGGCCTGCTTCTCCCAGAACGCCAGGCGGTCCTGCTCCGCCTCGGCGTAGGCCTCGGCGGTCACGTTCGCGGCCGCGGCCAGGTCGGCAGGAGGTGCGAACCGCCGGGTCTCGTGCAGCAGGTTCGACAAGGTCTCCTGGGTCTCACGCGACTCGGAACCAGGGGTCTCCGGGGCCACTACGCACTCCTTACGTACTTGCTAGACGACTGGTCGTGTTCCACTTCACCAGGCCAGAGGTCCATGCCACAAGAGGTCTAGACAGGTCTGTACCAATCGGTGATAGGGGGTCATAGTGGCTCACAATCGTCTTAACACCCGACAACAACTGCAGCGAAACCGTTGTGTTTTCGACACCATAGGAATGTAGAGGGTGTTATTCCGTGCCCTTTAGTACGGCGGTGCGCCAGACGGCGGTATGCGTTCGCCGAGCGGTCCGGCCCCCGTTTCAGTGGTGCGTTCGGGGCCTTGTTGACCGGCCGGTAAGGTCGGGGAGCGTGAGCGACCCATTGGCTGTCATCGCCGAACTGCCCGGAGTGCCCGAGGCGGTCACCGACGCGCGCAAGGCCGTGGACCGGCTCTACGGGCACCGCGTGTTGCGGCGCAAGAGCCCGGAGGTGTCGGCCAGATCGGCCCTGCGCGGTGCTCGCGCGTCCGCCGCCCTGGACGGCGTGGACGTCCCGCTTGAGGCCATTCCGGAGGTCACCGACCCCGTCGTCCAAGGCGCGCTGCGCGTCTCGGCCGAGTTGGGACGGCTCGGCCCCACCTGGCGTGCGGCCCCCCGCCAGGTGCTGGCCAGATTGCACACCCTCGCCGCCGCCGGCCTCACCGAACATCTCGGGCGCCCTCGGGGCGCCGTCGAGGCGCCCGACCCTCTCGGTCTGGGCGCCGCGCCGGGGCCGGAGGAGACCGTCGCCCGTGTGGACGGGCTGGTCGGCCTGGTCGCGGGGCCCTCCAAGGCGCCGGCGCTGGTGCTCGCCGCCATCGTGCACGCGGAGCTGGCGGTGCTGCGGCCGTTCGGATCGGCGGACGGCGTGGTCGCGCGTGCGGCGGAGCGGCTGACACTGGTGGAGTTCGGCCTGGACCCGAAGTCGCTGGCGGCCGTCGAGCTGGGTCACCTCGAACTCGGAGACGCCTATCCCGAGAGCCTGAAGGCCTACCTGAGCGGAACACCCGACGGGGTCGCGGTGTGGGTGAGGCACTGCGCCTCAGCCATCACGCTCGGGGTCCGGGAGGCCACGGCGATCTGTGAGGCCATGCAGCGCGGTTGATCGCGAGCGCCCTCCGCCGCGCGAAGGGACGCGCACGCCGTACGGGGGACAGGTACGTCGTCCGGGGACGCATCGTACGGGGGACAGGCGCGCCGTACGGGGGACACGCATCGTACGGGGGACAGGTACGCCGTACGGAAGCACACGCGCCGTACGAAAGCACACGCGTCGCGAGGAGAGGGGCGGTCGCGCGGGAGGCGCAGCAGCGCCAGGCGGAAGGACGCGCACGCCGTATGGAGGGGCGCACAGCCCTGCGGAGAGACGCACTGCAGACGGCGCGCCTGATGCCGCACAGCAAACGGCGCCCCTGGTGTGGGGCGCCGTTGCCGCACTTCCAGCCGGGTTACCAAGCGTGCACCAAATAATCCTCGGGACGGGACAAGCCCGGCCCGACGGTGCCTCCCGCGGCTCGGCGGCACGTGGGTGCCCGGCGGCCGTGCCCGGACAACTGGTCCGTGCAACCTTTCTATGCCGGATCCTGGCTGATGGGAACCCCTGAAACCAAGACCTTTACAGATCGGGGGACATTCGTGGACGAATCCCCACATATGCCGCACCGTGTCCTTGAGGTGACTATCAGGTCACCCGAGCTGTAATTCTGGTCACTCTGTGTGATCGCAAGCTGGTCGTGCGGTCGTATTTGATTGAACGTCGCGTCGCGACTCAACCGTTACCTTGAAAAAACTAGCGAAAATTAGAGATTACTCCTCGACGAAACTCAAGTTGATCGGGCAGCATGAGGTGGTATCTCCCTTACTGGAGTGACTGCGCACGAGCTGGCTCTGCAATCTTCTTGCTGTGCTCTGGTGAAGTGCTGAAAGCTTTCTTCTGAAACGGGACCGGCTCTACCCCCCCAGAGCCGGACCGGTTGGCGACCCCCGCTCTCCCCCCCGGCGGGGGTCGCCACTTTTTCCTCCCCGCCCGATCCGGCCCTGCTTGGTCTCGGTGCTGCTGGTTCCCGGTGCTTCCGCCCATTGGTTGTCCACAGGTGATACCAGCCCGCTCCGGCTGTCCACAGAGCGGCGTTCGGTGCATCCGCCGAGGCAGGTTCTCTCGGAAAGTGGGTCCTCCGCACTTCAGGGAGGCACCCTTGGACCGCCCTCTGGTCATCACCGAGGACCACGATCTGCTTGACGACCTGCTCCGTGTCGCCGCGGCGGCCGGAGCCGAGCTTGACGTCGCGCACGTGCCCGCACATGCCCGGCCCCGCTGGACCCGTGCGCCGCTGGTCGTCGTCGGCAGCGACATGGCCGATGCCCTGGCCGCCACCGGACCGCCGCCCCGGCACCGCGTCATCCTCGTCACCCGCACTCCCGATGATCCTGACACCTGGCGAAAGTGCGTCGCGGTCGGTGCCCAGTCCGTGCTGGAACTGCCCTCGGCCGAGCGGCAACTGGTCGACGAGTTCGCCGATGTCGTGGAGCCGGAGGCCAGGGCGGGGCTCGTGGTCTGCGTCGCCGGTGGTCGCGGGGGAGCCGGAGCCAGCGTCCTTGCTGCCTCGCTGGCGCTGAGCGCCTCCCGCAGGCACCTCCGCACCCTCCTCGTCGACGCCGACCCGCTCGGTGGCGGCCTGGATCTGCTTCTCGGTCAGGAGGAGGCCGACGGAGCACGCTGGTCCGACCTGGTCGCCCGTGAGGGCAGGGTGAGCTTCACCGCACTTCAGGCTGCTCTGCCGACCTTCGCCGAGCTGACCCTGCTCTCCTTCCACCGCGGCGAGGTCGAGCCCATCCCCGCTGAGGCGATGCGCTCGGTTCTCGAAGCGGGTCGGCGAGGCTTCGACCTGGTGGTCGTCGACCTGCCCCGCCATCCCGACCAGGCCGCCGTGGAGGCGCTCAGCAGGGCCTCCACCACCTTGCTGGTCGTCACCGCCGATGTGCGCGGGGTGCTCGCGGCGGCCCAGGTGCTCGCCGGGCTGCGCAAGCACACCGGAGAGGTGCGCGCCGTCGTACGCGGCGGCGTCCTGGACGACGAGGTGGTCACGGCCTCCCTCCGCGTGCCGTACGCCGGCAGCCTCCCCGACCAGCCTCGCCTCGCCGTCGCCCTCAACCGCGGGGACGTTCCCCCACTTGGCCGCCGGAGCTCTCTCGGCCGGTTCTGCGCCTCGTTCCTGCACTCGCTGCTCGTGGCGGAGACTTGACCTCCTCCCCTCCTGGAAGGGGATTTCCACAGTCACCCTTGAGACTTCCTGTTTCACCGCCGGTCGCCCGCCCGCAGGATCTCCGTTGAGGTCTTCCACCGGCTCCACAGGCGGTTCACCTCTCCGCCGGCCCGGCGGCGAGGGCATTGCCGATCACGCGAGCAGCGGCTTGGTGATCGCCGCCACCGATCACGTCACCGAATCGCGCGCCGCCGCGCCGCGTTTCCTCCCCGCCCGAGGGCGGGGGTATCCACGCTCAAGGAGATTTGATGAAGCGGTCCGGTGTCGCCACGGCGGTCTCACCCGAGCTGGTGGAGGCGGTCCGGGTACGGCTGGCCAGGAGCGGGGTCGAGCCCAGCGCCGCGCACGTCGCGGTCGCCCTCCGGGCAGAACGGGCGGTGCTCGGCGACGCGGAGATCCTGGCGGTGGCTCGCGTCCTGTGCGCCGACCTGATCGGAGCCGGTCCGCTGGAGCCGTTGCTGGCCGAGCCCGAGGTCACCGACGTGCTGGTGAACGGTCCGCGCGAGGTGTGGGTCGACGACGGCCGCGGCCTGCGCCGGACCCCGGTCGTGTTCCCTGACGAAGACGCGGTCCGGCGGCTCGCCCAGCGGCTTGCCTCTGCCGCCGGCAGGCGTCTGGACGACGCGTGCCCCTACGTCGACGCCCGCCTGGCCGGCGGTGTCCGGCTCCACGCCGTCCTGCCGCCCGTGGCGGCCGGTGGCACCTGTCTGTCCCTGCGGCTCCCGCCCCGCCGCACCTTCACCCTCCCCGACCTGGTCGGAGCCGGCACGATCAGGGCCGACGCCGTCCCCGTGCTCACCGCGGTGATCGAGTCAAGGCTCGCCTTCCTCGTCACCGGCGGTACGGGTACGGGAAAGACCACTCTGCTGTCTGCCCTGCTGTCCCTGGCCGATCCCGGCGACCGGCTGCTGCTGGTCGAGGACTCAGCCGAGCTGCGACCACTGCACCCTCACGTCGTGCGCTTGGAGTCACGTCCGGCCAATCTTGAGGGAGCCGGTGGCGTGTGCCTGCGCGACCTCGTCCGCCAAGCCCTGCGCATGCGCCCGGACCGTCTGGTCGTCGGCGAGGTCCGGGGCGCCGAGGTCGTCGATCTCCTCGCCGCTCTGAACACCGGCCATGAAGGTGGTTGCGGCACCCTCCACGCCAACACCGCGGCCGATGTGCCGCCTCGCCTGGAGGCACTGGCATGCGCCGCCGGTCTCAGCCGTGAGGCGGTTCACAGTCAGATCGCCGCCGCGCTGGACGTCGTCATCCACCTTGTCCGTGACCACGCCGGTGGCCGCCGCAGGGTGGCCGAGATCTGCATGATGATCCGTCGGCCCTCAGGCCTGGTCGATGCCGAACCCGCTCTCACCTTCTCATCGGACGGCCGTGTGACCACCGGCCCGGGCCTTCCCGCCCTCAAGGCCCGAGCTCCGGGCCTTTTCACCTCCCCCGGCATCGTGCGCAGGCCGTACGGCCCCGCCCGGCTCGACCATTACCGTGGGCGGCCGGAAGGCCCCGCCGTGTCCCACCGATCACCGGACGGCTCTGCCCCGGATGTCTTGGGGGCACTGCCATGACGGCGGCGGCTGTGCTTCTCGCAGCTCTGGCCGTGTGGTTGTGGACTGGGCCAGACCCGGGAACGGCCCGCCTGCGGCGGATTTGGCACCGTCCCCGGAACGGGGCGGGCTCTCTGTACGCGAGGTTCGCCGGCCGTTCGCGGCCCTCCAGACGCACGGCTGCATGGCGGACCGCATCGATCGAGCTGTGCCAGGGACTCGCAGCCGAGTTGGCCGCCGGGCGGACCGCAGGGGAGGCACTGGCCCGTGCCGCGTCGACCGTGGAGTTTCCCGATCCGGTGGCGCTGCGGCCGTTGATCGCCGCGGCGAGGGACGGTGGCGACGTGCCCGCCGCGCTGCTGGCCGCGGCGCCGGCGCAAGGAGGCGAAGCCTTCCGAGGGCTGGCCGCTTGCTGGAAGGTGAGCGTGACCGCAGGGGCCGGCCTGTCCGTCCTCGTCGATCGCGTGGCCGGTTCCCTCAGAGAGGCTCAGGCCCATCGCCAGGACGTCGCCGCCCAGCTCGCAGGCCCTCGCGCCACAGCCCGACTGCTGGCAGGACTCCCCGTCCTCGGCCTGTTGATGGCCATGGGCCTGGGCATGCGTCCGCTGCACTTCTTGTTCGGCAGCCCGGCGGGCGTGGGCTGCCTGGCGCTCGGTCTCGCGCTCGACGGCTGTGGTCTGTGGTGGACTCACCGTCTGGTCACCCATGCTCAGCAAGCCTGACCACCGTCTGGTCACTTAGGAGCAGCAAGCCTGACTACCCGCCGCGACGTGTCCGACGGCTGTGACCTTCGGCCCTCCTTCGGCCCTCCTTCGGCCCCGGAACGGTCTTCACGCGAGGCTGGCCGTCTTCCGATCCGCTGGAGCGGTTGTCCGTACGGGGGTGTTCTTCGTTTCTGCGGTGTGCCGCGTGAGGTCCGGCCGGTCTGTGCCTTCAGGGGGCGGGTGCCGTGTGGGACTCCTCTTTTTCGGTGGTGAAGTCGCGTGAAACCCGATCGCCCTCCGGTTCTCAGGGCCGATGTCCGCACAGGAGGGTTCTTCATTTCGCAGCGGGGCGGCGGTGCGGCACCCGATCGTCCCTCGGCTCTCCGAGCAGTCGTTCACGCGGGGAGACATCGACGCCGTACACCCCCGGGGACATAGCCGGAGCTGGCATATGTGTGGAGCCCGACTTTTCCGGCCGGTGGCCGGCTGATCACGAGGAACGAGACCAATGATCATTTTGCTCGCCGTTGTGCTTGCCGGGATCGCCGGCTGGCTGTGGACGTCGCACGGCGATCCCGCCGAACGGCTCCGCCGAGTTCGGCTGCCTTCCTCGATCCGGCCGGTTGAGGCGCTGCCAAAGGCCGGGGCACCCTCGTTCTCCCCGCCCGCAGGGGTGATCGGCGGCCCGGTAGGAAGGCGGCGGCCGAGTAGAGGCGAGATGGTGATCTCCGCCACCATCGGGCTGATGGTGTTCCTCATGGTCGGTGGCGTCCCGGGAATCGTCACCGGGGTGGTCAGCTCTGCGGTGGCGCTGATGGCCGTCCAGCGACGGGAGTCGCCCCGGGCGCGCCGGGAGCGTGATCGGGTGGTGGTGGACCTGCCGCTCGCGGCTGATCTCATGGTCGCCTGTCTGCGTGCCGGGCAGCCGATCGTCGGTGCCATCGACGTCACCGTCGAAGCGGTGGGTGGGCCGCTTGGTGAACGGCTGGCCTGGGTGAGCGGGCAGCTGAAGCTGGGGGCCGCGCCCGAGAGCGCCTGGCAGGCTCTCGCGGCTGAACCTCCGCTGGCCCCCCTGGCGCGCATGATGAGCCGGGCGGCCCTCAGCGGCGCCCCGGTGGCGGATGTCCTCACCAGGCTGTCCGATGACTCCCGCCATGCCGTCCGTGCCGCGTCGGCGGCCGCCGCCCGGCGGGTCGGGGTTCAGGCCGTCGCCCCGCTGGGGCTCTGTTTCCTGCCGGCCTTCGTCTTTCTGGGCATCGTCCCCGTCGTGGCCGGTCTCGCCGGCGAGGTGCTGCTCCCTTGAGTTATCCACAGGATGTCCCCGACTCCCATCTAGTTATCCACAGGAATGTGAGGGGTTGTGGATGAATATCCACAGTTTGCCCTAGGGGTACCTTTCGCTTGGGTGGGACCTGGCCTGTGCCCTCAGGTCATCGGCAGACTCGGTTGCCGAGGCTTGCCATGAGGGGCCCTGTTCTCGTGTAGCTGCGGCCAGGCGGATGTAGCGCTGTGTAACCGTCACAGATCTCGTTCCCCTGCCCTGGTCGTCTTGTCGGGCCGAATGACGGCGAAGGGGTGGGGCGGAGGCGGCGGGACGGAGAGCCGGAAGACCTGCCGGGCCATCGAGGAACTGGGTCGCGCGGTGCGCCGGTGGTCGGGCCTGCAGATGACCCGGAGGGGCCGAGTGGTAGAGATTATCTTGCCCCCTGATCCATCAAAATCTGTTGTGGTGAGAGTAGACATTCTTGAGTTAGACGGATAGTATTTGACCTGGCGCAAGTGATGATCAGTCCGACGCGGCAGGGTTGCCTGCTGTGAAGGTGGGTGGCGCGTCCAGGCTCGGCGGAGCTGGAGCAGTGAAAGAGCTCCGAC
Source organism: Streptosporangium minutum (assembly GCF_002149035.1). Taxonomy (GTDB): domain Bacteria; phylum Actinomycetota; class Actinomycetes; order Streptosporangiales; family Streptosporangiaceae; genus Streptosporangium; species Streptosporangium minutum. Next base: position 11,684 of record NZ_NGFP01000006.1, on the reverse strand, counting down.
GCGATGACGTGTCGTCCGAGACGGTCGTCGACCCGCCATAAGGGGCATCACAGGCATGCAGATGAAAGAAAGGAGAGATTGAGGCGCCATCAGAATCACCTGCGGCGGATGCGACATCCGCGCGGGTGACACGGCTTCACGAAATGGAAGGTGGTCTCCGGTTACGCATATGCGATCCAGCGCACTTCCCATCCGAGGAGGCTTGTGCAAAGTCGAAAAACCGACACGATTAGTCGGTAGATGGTGTTGAAACTCTCTGGGCCCCGGTGCTAGGCACCGGGGCCCTTGTCCGCGTTCTCGGAAGGTGCGATGACCCCAGTTCCGGCGGCTTCGGCCGACAAGTTCGACGACGATGACTATCCGGCTTACTCGATGGGCCGTGCCGCAGAGATCCTCGATGTCACTCCCGCGTTTCTGCGCAGCCTCGGCGTTGCGAAGCTGATCGAGCCGCAGCGGTCGAGCGGCGGCCACCGCCGCTACTCCCGTTACCAGCTCCGCCTTGCCGCTCGGGCGCGCGAACTGGTCGACCAGGGGACCGCTCTGGAATCCGCCTGCCGCATCATCATTTTGGAAGATCAATTGGCGGAGGCCCTGCGGCTCAACGATGAGCTGACAAAGCGCAACGAATCAGTGTGACGGCGGCTGCCAGGCCCTTTCCGGCAGTGGTCGTCCATCGTTGTCCACAGGCGATGACGCGGATCCACAGAACGTCGTTCGTATCCGCAGGGTCGCGTGCCCGTAAGGAAATCTGGTCCAGCAGATGCCGGGCATTGGACCTGGCGGGATTTCCGGGAGGAAACGATGACTCGATCGATCGCCAGCGGTATCCGAGGCCGCCGGTCGCGGTGGTTGCGTGCCCGCTGGACGCTGCTGATCGCCGGCTCGGGCCGCGATCGGGGTATGTCCACCGCTGAATATGCGGTCGGCACGATCGCCGCCTGTGCTTTCGCCGCGCTCCTCTTCAAGGTGGTGACGAGTCCCGAGGTTCAGCAGATGATCTCAGGCTTGATCAACCGGGCGCTGAACGTGGCCGGATGACTCCTGCGGGGACGGTTGCCGCCGCACGTCCGTCGAAGGGGTCGGTGACCGCGGAGACCGCGGTGGTTCTGCCCGCCGTCGTGGTGATGCTGGCCGCCGCGTTGTGGGCGGTGGCGGCGGTCGGTGCACAGCTGGAGTGCGTGGACGCGGCTCGGGCGGGAGCTCGGGCCGCGTCACGGGGTGAGTCGCTGGAGCAGGTGCGAGGTGGTGTGCTGGCTGCCGCCCCAGCGGGTGCCCACGTCGTGGTGACCCGGAGCGCGGAGGTGACCCGGGTGGAGGTCTCCGCGAGCATCAGACCCCGCTGGGGCGCTTCGCTTCCGGCCGTCACCGTCCGTGCGACCGCGCTCTCCGCCACGGAACCGGGAGCCGAGCAGTGAGGAGGAGGGATCGTGCGGGAAGGCCGGTAGGGGCCGGTGGACAGGGAAGGCCAGGGAAGGGCCGGATCGGTAAGGCCGGGAGGAGCCGGTGGGTCGGTAAGGCCGGGAGGAGCCGGTGGGTCGGTAAGGGCGGAACGGCTGGGACGGGCCGGTGCATCGGAGGGATGGGGGGAGATCGGGGAGCGGCGACCATATGGGTGGCCGGGCTCATGGCGCTGGTCTTCGCGGTGACTGCGACGGTCGTGTTCGCCGGCACGGCCAGAGTGGCCCGTCATCGGGCGCAGAGTGCCGCCGATCTCAGCGCGCTCGCCGCCGCCCGGCTGGCCTTCGCCGCTCCGGAGCGCGGGTGCGCGGAGGCGTCCTCGCTGGCCGAGGGCAACGGAGCGACGATCACACGATGTTTCATCGACGGCGACGGCATTGCTGACGTCCAGGTGGCCGTGGGGCTCTCGCTGCCTGTGCTGGGCGACCGGACGATCATGGCCAATGCGCGCGCCGGACCTGTCGACATCGCCGGCTTCATTGGTTGACAAACAGTGTCGAGACGCAGGTGAGAGCGGGAGGGGACCTGCGGGAAAGCGCGGTGTAGACCCACCGGGAAACGCGGGAAAGCACGGTGCGGCCCCACGGAGAAACAGGGTGGAGACGGGGCTGCCGGGTATTTGAGGGGCAAGGTCGCAATCGAATCACGACTCTTAGACGACATGTCCAAAAGCCAGAAATCTCACGTAAGGTTCCGCTTACCCTCGGTCCGTGTTGTCTTGTGCTCAGGCCTGGGAAGGGACTTGTGCTCAGGCCTGGGAAGGGATGGGTCGCGAGTCGCTGGGGCGCACGGCACTGTCGAGCGGTCCGTCCCGATCGTGACCACAGGTTCGGGGGCCGGGCCGGTGTGAACCGGTCTGGAGGACTGGCACGTCCGGTCGCCGTGCGACCGCTCGCACTGCGGGGCGAGGCGGTGCGCGGCTCTCGACGAAGGGAAGCGTCGTGACGACGGTTCGCAGCCTGGTCGCTGTGGCGACGATCGTGCCGATCGTGTCCGTGTCCGCTTTGCTTGCTGTCGCGAGTCCGGCGCAGGCCGTGGCGCGGCTGGACATCCCCTCACGGGTCACCTCCAACAGGACGGTGACTCTTTCCGGCACGGTCGATCCGCTGTTCGACGCGGTCCTTTTCGTCAATGGCCGGCAGGTGGCGAAAGGCGATCGGAAGGTCTCCTATTCCTGGGACCCCCGTGACCGCCCCAACGGCAGCTATGAGATCAAAGTCGAGCAGAGGGGCAAGCTCCTCGGTGCCGAGTGGCACCAGGCCAGCAAAACCCTGACCCAGGCCGCACCGCCGTCGACGCCGAGCGGGGTGGCCGTCAGGCTGCGGGGCGGTAGGGCCATGGTGACCTGGCGCAAGGGCTCCGAACCCGATCTGCGGGGCTACCAGGTTTCCACGAGCCAGACCGGCAAGGTCGGATTGGTGCGGGTGGGCAGCGCCTGTTCCGGCGGCTCGTGCAAGGCGACCCTGTCCGTTCCCGCGAAGGCGGCCGGCCGGCGGATCGGGTTCACGGTGCGGGCACTGCGTGGTAACGGCAGCGGCGGCACCCTGACCTCAGGGGACTCGGCCATCGCCTCGGTGAGCATCCCCGTGTCCAGGGCACCGCAGACCACTCAGGACACCGGGAGCCAGAACGCCGGCACCGGCAAGACCGCCCGGAAGACCACCGGGTCGCGGAACAGCACGACTCAGCAGAACACCGGCAGGAGCACAGACAGTCCACAGAGCGGAAAGACCGACGGCAAACAGCGGAGCGGCGTCCAGGAGCTGCCGCAGCTACCGGCCAAGAAGCCCGCGACGGCTCCGACACGGCCGCCGGGGACGGCGGCGGTGCCCACGAAGGCGCCCGGGTCTCGGGACGCGGTCAAGGACGACGGCAACACCGCGCAGCCGCCCACCAAGCGGAACAGGAAGAGCGATGCCGCCGGCGATAGGTCGAACGGCGAGAAGGAGCCGGCCCCCGACTCCGCGATCACCGGGACAGACGTCGCACCGGCCACGAAGACCAGCGTCACGGCCCGGTCGTCGGAGACGCCGACGGAGGGGATAGGCCAGTACGGCATCGTCATCGCCGGTGCCCTGATCCTGCTGCTGCTCGGCGCGCACGGCGGTGCCTGGGTCCGTCGCAAGCTGCTGGCCGCGGACGCAGACACCGGAGCGGCGGCGGCGACCCCCGCCTCGGGAGGTGACGGCCCTCCCACGGCCGCTGCCAAGGCAGCCGGGGACACGGGGCCGGCCGCCGCCACGGCCGCTCCCCGGCGGCCCGCGGTCATCCTCGCCGTGGTCAAGACCCGTCAGGTCCGGCGGGTCCCGGCGAATCCGTCTTCCGCGCAGCCCCCCTCGGCCCGGCAGGGGCCGGCCCCTGCCCCGGCACGGCAGGCCCCGGCCCGTGGTATCTCTGCTCATGCGGAGGACGTTCTGTCGGAGCAGGTTCCGGCCCGTCGCTTTTCGGTTCAAGCGGAGGACGCTCCGTCCGAGCAGGTTCCGGCCCGTCGCTTTTCGGTTCAAGCGGAGGACGCTCCGTCCGAGCAGGCTCCCGCGCATCGCTTTTCAGCTCACGGACAGCATGCCCTGGCCGAGCAGGTTGCCGGCTGGGCGGACCCGGGCTCCGAATCCGTTGAGGAGCCCCCGGCCGAGCCCGTCCACCTGACGCTGCCCGTCGCGGCGCCGATCCCCGAGGTGGCCGCCGTCACCCCGGTCGCGGTCCGGATCGGAGACCAGTGGGACGGCTATCTCCCGCCCGCGCCCCGGTCCATGGAGGACAGCGGTTTCTGGGAGCGTCCGCAGCCGGGGGCGACCGACTTCTGGGCCGCCGACGACAGGGAAGAGGACGACCCGTCCTACTCCGCTGGTCGTCGCGTCCCCGGTGATGGCTGATCGGCTGGTTGTGCGGTTCTTGGCCGTCTGTCGTGTGGTGGTGTCTTCTCGTCTGGTTGTTTATGGCTGGTCGGCTGGTTGTGCGGTTCTTGGCCGTCTGCCTTATGGCGGTGACTTCCCGCCCGGTTGTTTTCGGATGGAATATCCCGTGGAGCCGATGGGGAACATGGTGGGGGGCTACGCCGCCAGGTGTTTCAAGGAGTTCCTTCGCGGGTGGGTGAGGCCGGGTTCTGTTACCGGGTTTTTCGTGGACGCAACCTTCGGCGGGTGACGGCGGCGGGAAGGTGACGGCCTTCGATCAGGTCCCCTGCGGGTCGGCGGGGAGCAGGCAGTTGGGTTTCCTGCGGGTCGGTGGGGAGCAGGCGGTCAGGTTTCCTGCGGGTCGGTGGGGAGCAGGCGGTCAGGTTTCCTGCGGGTCGGTGGGGAGCAGGCGGTCAGGTCCCCTGCGGGTCGGCGGGGAGCAGGACGGCCAGGTCCCCTGCGGGTCGGCGGGGAGCAGGACGGCCAGGAGCCGGAGGGCGCCTGCCTTGTCCAGGGGTTCGTTGCCGTTGCCGCACTTGGGCGACTGGATGCATGAGGGGCAGCCGCGTTCGCACTCGCAGGAGGCGATGGCCTCCCGGGTGGCCGTGAGCCAGTCGATGGCGCGGGCGTAGCCGCGCTCGGCGAAGCCCGCGCCCCCTTCGTGACCGTCGTAGACGAAGACGGTGAGCAGCCCGGTGTCGTGATGGAGCTCGGTGGAGACGCCGCCGATGTCCCAGCGGTCACAGGTCGCGAAGAGCGGGAGCAGGCCGATGGCGGCGTGTTCCGCCGCGTGCGCGGCCCCACCCAGGTCAAGGCCGTCCTCGGCCAGGGGGACGACCGCGGAGGTGGGCAGCGTCCACCACACCGCGCGGGTGCGCAGCGTGCGCGGGGGCAGGTCGAGGGGCTCGTCGCCCAGGAGCTCGCCGCTCTGGGCACGGCGCTTGAGGTAGGACACGACCTGGCGGGTGACCTCCACGGAGCCGAAGTGGAGCTCTCCCGGGCCGAGCGGGTGCGAGCGGAGGGACTCCAGGACCGAGATCTCGGTGACGTCCCTGGCGAAGGTCGTGTAGTCGGGGGTTCCGGCCTCGACGAGGGCGACCCCTGCCTCCAGGTCGAGTTCGACGACCATGTACGTCTCCCCCTGATGGACGTAGACGGCGCCGGTGTGCACGGTCGTGTGGGCCGAGGGTTCGTCCACGGTGCCGAGCAGCCGCCCGGTGGACGCCTCCACGACCTGGACCGGCGCGCCGCCCGCGCCCCGGATGTCGGCGAGGTCGGTGGCCCGTTCCCGCCTGGTCCAGAACCAGCCCGTGGCGCGTTGCCTGAGCAGGCCTTCCGTCACCAGGCCGGCGAGCACCTCCTTGGCGGTCGGGCCGAAGATCTGCAGTTCGTCCGGGGTGAGCGGGATCTCGGCGGCGGCGGCGCACAGATGCGGGCCCAGCACGTAGGGGTTGTCGGGGTCGAGGACGATCGCCTCGACGGGCCGGCCGAACAGCGCCTCGGGGTGGTGGACCAGATAGGTGTCCAGCGGATCGTCCCTGGCGATCAGCACCGCCAGGGCGTCCTGCCCGGCCCGTCCGGCCCGTCCGGCCTGCTGCCAGAGCGAGGCCCGGGTCCCCGGCCATCCCGCGATGAGCACGGCGTCCAGCCCGGACACGTCGACGCCGAGCTCCAGCGCGTTGGTCGTGGCCAGCCCGAGCAGGTCTCCCGACCGGAACGCCTTCTCCAGTCCACGGCGGTCCTCCGCCAGGTATCCGGCCCGGTAGGCCGCCACCTTGTCCGGCAGATCCCCGGGCGCCCCCACGTCGAACACGAGGTCCTGGAGTTTCGCCCGGGTGGTGAGGGCCACGGACTCGGCGGCACGCCGAGAGCGGACGAAGGCCAGGGTGCGGACGTCGGCGATCACCAGGTCCGCGAGGAGGTCGGCGCTCTCGGCGGTGGCGGGACGGCGGAGGGGCGCGCCGCCCTCACCGCGCAGATCGGTCAGGGGAGGCTCCCACAGGGCGAAGGTGGTCGCGCCCCGAGGAGAGGCGTCCGTGGTCACCTCGGCCATCTGGAGGCCCGTCAGGCGCATCGCGAAGGCCCCGGGCTCGCTGGCCGTGGCCGAGGAGAGCACGAAGGCCGGGGCGGAGCCGTACCGGGTGCAGATGCGGCGCAGGCGGCGCAGGATCTGGGCCACGTGGGAGCCGAACACGCCCCGGTAGCCGTGGCATTCGTCCACCACGACCATCCGCAGCCGCCGCCAGAAGGACGACCAGTTGGCGTGGCGGGGCAGCAGGGTGCGGTGGAGCATGTCCGGGTTGGTCAGGACGTAATTGGCGTGTTTGCGGACCCAGGCCCGTTCCTCGAAGGAGGTGTCGCCGTCGAAGGTGGCCGCGCGGAGCTCGGGGACGTCGAGCTCGTTCAGGGCGCGCAGCTGGTCGGCGGCCAGCGCTTTGGTAGGCGTGAGGTAAAGGATCGTGCCGCCGTCGAGCACCGAGGAGAGGGCGGGGACCAGGTAGGAGAGGGATTTGCCCGAGGCGGTCCCTGTGGCAATGATCACGTTTTGACCACGATGGACCAGGTCGGCCGCCTCGGCTTGATGTGACCATAAGCCCGAAATGCCGTGGTTCGCCCAGCGCGTAACCAGGCTCTCGTGAACCCAGTCCGGCCAGCGGGTCTGACCCGCCTGACGTGCTGGAACGTGCTCCACGTGGGTCACGCGGTCGCGACGTGCGGGAACGCCGAGCAGGTGGCGGAGCGCGGAACCCGCTCGGAGAGAGGAGGATGAGGGCGGAGTCACTGGTTTCCAGTCTGGCATCTGTGGGCAGAGTCGCCGGGAATCGTGATTTCGTATAGACACTGAGCGTACGCATGGTTGAATGCCGCGCGTCGGGGCTTGTCGTCTGGGGGCCACCCGGTCCCAGGAGTCACGCCTGAATCGGTACTTTCGCAGGCAAGGCGCTGGAGGATCTGTGGATCTGAAGTTGGACCACCATTCCGAGGACCGTCTCACCATCGTTGAGGTCGAGGGTGAGATCGATGTCTACACCGCGCCCAGATTGCGTGAGCTCCTGATCGACCTGGTCAACAAGGGGAACTTCCACCTCCTGGTTAACATGGAGAAGGTTGACTTCCTTGACTCAACGGGCCTTGGTGTCCTGGTCGGCGGGCTCAAGCGAGTTCGGGCGCACGACGGCTCACTGGAGCTGGTCTGCACCCAGGAGCGCATCCTGAAGATTTTCCGGATCACCGGACTGACCAAGGTCTTCGGGATCTACGCCTCGGTGGAAGAGGCCAAGGAAGCCCACGGCCGAGACAAGTAGTCGTGGCTACCGTCGAGCTGACGTTCAGCGCTCTCCCCGCGCACGTGCGCACGGCACGTCTGGTCGCCACGGCGATCGCCAGGCGCACCGGCGTGGAGGAGTCGTTGCTGGACGAGGTACGGCTCGCCGTCGGTGAGGCGTGCTCCCGGGCTGTCGAGGCACATCGCCTCCACTGTCCGGTAGAGCCGATCCGCATCGAGCTACGTGATGATCTGGGGCGGTTCGAGGTGACTGTCACCGACTCCGCCCCGAGTGATGAGCTGGAGCAGGAGCGCGAGCTTTTACGGTTCGACGATCCACTCGGGCAGCTTCCCGACACGCTGATGACCGGCTTCGGCATCGCGGTCATCGTGGGACTGGCCGACGACGTCCAGGTCTACCCCAGCCAGAAGGGCATGCGCATCCGCATGAGCTGGCCTGCGGCGACCAACGGTCTGTCTCCGGTCTGACAAGCGGAGAGCCTCGGCTCTGGCAGCAGAGAACTTCGGCAGCCGGGCGTGCCCACTGGGCGCGCCCGGCTGTCCGTATGGGGGCGCGGGGTTTCGGTCAAAACATAATTTTGATATGTGTAGGCCGAAATTAGAAGTAAATGCGAGTTTAAGATTCGTTTCACCGGCCTGAATGCCCTTATAAGCAGGCTGGTCGAGAGCGATTACTGAACGCTCCGTTAATTTGGCCGAGCACAGAGGCTTCATATCCGGGTCGTAGCTGCGTAGACTCCCGGCACCGGCCAAGGTTTGTCCTTCGGAGCGGCCCGTGAACGGGCTCAATTCCGTGGGGAGTCTGCGGACGCAACCGGAAGCGGCACTGCCAACACCCGGAGTGCGCCGCTCCGTCTGCCGACCATCCACCGCAGCGCACTCCGGGCAGGACGTGTTCCCGTCTTGCCGAGGAGAGTCGGATGTCTGTGCTCCATCTAGCCGTTGCCGAAGAGCCAGCGGTATCCCTGAGCGGTTCCCATTTCAACATAGTGATAGTGGTGGCCGTCGTGGCCCTGCTCGCACTCGCCGTCGCCGGCGTCCTCGTGCGGGAGGTGCTCGCCGCCGGTCAAGGCACCGAGCGTATGCAGAACATCGCGCGAGCCGTACAGGAAGGGGCCTCCGCGTATTTGGCGCGGCAGTTCCGGACGCTCGCGGTGTTCGTCATCCTGATCCCTTTCCTGCTCTATCTGCTCCCCGCCGAATCGACCGGTGTGGCCATCGGCCGCTCGGTTTTCTTCGTGGTGGGCGCGGTCTTCTCCGCACTCACCGGCTTCATCGGCATGTGGCTGGCGGTCCGCGGAAACGTCCGGGTCGCCGCCGCCGCCCGTGAGTCGGGCGAGAAGGTCGCGATGCGGATCGCCTTCCGCACCGGCGGCGTGGCCGGCATGATCACCGTCGGTCTCGGCCTGCTCGGCGCCGCCATCGTGGTGATCGTCTACGGCGGCGAGGCCCCGGCGGTGCTGGAGGGCTTCGGCTTCGGCGCCGCTCTGCTCGCCATGTTCATGCGGGTCGGCGGCGGCATCTTCACCAAGGCCGCCGACGTCGGCGCCGACCTGGTCGGCAAGGTCGAGCAGGGCATCCCCGAGGACGACCCGCGCAACGCCGCCACCATCGCCGACAACGTGGGCGACAACGTCGGCGACTGCGCGGGCATGGCCGCCGACCTGTTCGAGTCCTACGCGGTCATGCTGGTCGCCAGCCTGATCCTGGGCAAGGTGGCCTTCGGCACCGAGGGCCTGGTCTTCCCGCTGATCGTGCCGATGGTCGGCGTGATCACCGCGATCATCGGTATCTTCACCACCTCCCCGCGGAAGGGCGACCGCAACGGCATGGCCGCGATCAACCGCGGCTTCTTCATCTCGGCCGTCATCTCGGCGGTCCTCGTCGGCGTCGCGGCCTTCCTCTACCTGCCGAGCAGCTTCGCCGGCCTGACCGGGGTGAGCCCGGAGATCGCCGCGATCACCTCCGACCCGCGCCTGATCGCCATCGGGGCCGTGCTCATCGGCCTGGTGCTGGCCAGCGCCATCCAGATCCTCACCGGTTACTTCACCGAGACGAACCGCCGCCCGGTGAAGGACATCGGGGAGAGCGCCCGCACCGGTCCCGCCACGGTCATCCTGTCCGGCATCAGCGTCGGCCTGGAGTCGGCGGTCTACTCGGCGCTCATCATCGGCGCCGCCGTCTACGGGGCGTTCCTGCTCGGCTTCGGCAACGTCACCATCGCCCTGTTCGCCGTGGCACTGGCGGGCACCGGCCTGCTGACCACTGTCGGCGTCATCGTGTCGATGGACACCTTCGGCCCGGTCTCCGACAACGCGCAGGGCATCGCCGAGATGTCCGGGGACGTCGACGGGGAGGGCGCCCGGGTGCTCACATCGCTGGACGCCGTGGGCAACACCACCAAGGCCATCACCAAGGGCATCGCGATCGCGACGGCGGTGCTCGCCGCGACGGCGCTGTTCGGCGCGTTCCGGACGGCGATCGAGACCCAGCTCGCCTCCGCGACCCAGGGCGTCAAGGACGTGCTCGGCTCCTTCAGCACGTTCAGCCTGAGCGTCGACTCCCCGAACGTGCTGGTCGGCCTGATCATCGGCGCGGCGGTGGTGTTCATGTTCTCCGGCCTGGCCATCATGGCGGTCGGCCGGGCGGCCGGGCGGGTGGTCTTCGAGGTGCGCGAGCAGTTCCGCACCAAGCCGGGGATCATGGCGGGTACGGAACTGCCCGACTACGGCAGGGTCGTGGACATCTGCACCCGTGACTCGCTGCGGGAGCTGGCCACGCCCGGCCTGCTCGCCGTACTCACGCCGATCGCCGTCGGCTTCGCCCTCGGCTACGCGCCGCTCGGCGCGTTCCTCGCCGGGGCCATCGCCTGCGGCACGCTGATGGCGGTGTTCCTGGCCAACTCCGGCGGCGCCTGGGACAACGCCAAGAAGCTGGTCGAGGACGGCCACCACGGGGGCAAGGGATCGTCCGCCCACGAGGCCACCATCATCGGTGACACCGTCGGCGACCCGTTCAAGGACACCGCGGGCCCGGCGATCAACCCGCTGCTGAAGGTGATGAACCTGGTGGCGCTGCTGATCGCTCCGGCCGTGGTCACCTACGCCGACAACGTGGCGCTGCGGATCGGCGTCACCGTGGTCGCGGCCGGCATCGTCGTCGCCGCGGTGATCGTCTCCAAGCGCCGCTCGGCGAGCATCGCCCCGACCGAGGAGAACAACGTCAAGCGCGAGCGAGAGCCGATCTCCAGCTGAGCAAGGCCTGACGGGAGGGGTGCGCGGGGTCCGTGCACCCCTTCCGCGTGTGCGGGGTCCACCGATGGGAAACTGAGCCGTATGGAACAGCAGCCCTCCGGAGGCAAGTCACTCGTATTCATCCTGCTGGCGATGGTCGCGGTGTTCGCGGTGATCGTGGGGATCGCCATGTGGGCGGCGAGGTGACGACACGTACCCTGATCGTGCTGCGGCACGCCAAGGCGGCCCACGTCCACGGCCTGGCCGACCGGGAGCGCCCTCTCACCGGGCGCGGCGAGCGTGACGCCCGCAGGGTCGGGGAGACGCTCACCGGCATGGATCTCCATCCCGACCTGGTGCTCTGCTCGCCGTCGGAGCGGACCAGGCAGACCGCCAGGCTGGCCCTGCCCGACACGGACATCACATTCGACCCGGCCATCTACGAGGCCTACTCCGACGAGCTCCTCACGCTGATCCGGCGGAGCGACCCCGAGGTCCGCACGCTGATGCTGGTCGGGCACAACCCCGGCGTCCACGAGCTGGTCCTGGACCTCACCGCGAGGGACGGCGACCCCGGCTTCCCGCCCGGCGCGTTCGCCGTCATCGAGACCGAGGACGAGTGGGCCGAGCTCGAAACGGGACGCGACGTCGCCCGCTGGAGTCCCAAGGAGCACTGAGCGTTCCGGGGTCCAGGGGGCGCCTGGCGTTCGAAGCCCGAGGGAGTGCCGGGTGCTCGAAGCCTGAAGGGGCGTCGGGCGTTCTAAGCCTGAAGGGGCGTCCGGGGGGCGTCGGGCATCGGGCGTCCGGGGGCGG
>NZ_NGFP01000059.1 GCF_002149035.1 Streptosporangium minutum | reverse complement strand
GGTCAGGGGCGGGAGGTCAGGGGCGGGTCAGCCGCCGGTAGACCGCCGCGGCCGTCAGCCCGTAGGCCAGGTGCGGGACGGCGTCGGCGACCCACGAGGACGCCTCCCATCCGCGCGGGTCGGTCAGCCGGAGCGCGACGAGGGGGACGTCGCCGGCGGCCATCGCCACCACCGACAGGCCCAGGGCGGCGACCGGCAGGGGGAGGCGCCGGTCGCCGGCGAGCAGCCCGTAGAGCGCGCCGGCTCCGAGGCCCGCCGCGTATCCGAGCAGCGCGCCCACGCCCTCGCGCCTGCTCTCGCCGGCCTGCCCGGAGCCGAGGTCGGCGCCGGCCCGGCCGGCCAGCTCGCCGGCGGCCTCGGACGGCAGCCGGCTCGCGGGGCGGCCGCGTACGGCCATGTCCAGGTAGGTGACGACGTTCAGCGCGGTGGTGCCCGCCGCCCCCGCGACGATTCCCGCTCCCAGGCTCATGACCGGTTCTCCTCCGCCCCGGCGACGCCGCCGGACCGGGACAGGGCGAGGGGACCGCGGGCGCGCCCCGGCCCTCCGGCCGTCTCGCCGGCGGCCGGGCGGGCGGCCCGACCCTTCGGACGTCGCCCCTGAGCGACCCTGTTCTGCCCATGTGACATGCGCGTTCTCCCCCGAGGCGGCAACGAGGTCGATATGCCCGCCGATGCCGTGGTCAACCGTCACCCCGGCGCGCGGCTCCCCGCCCCGGTGACCGCGCCGGTGATCGGCCGCGGCGGCCAGCGGACGTGCTCCGGGCGGGCTACCCAAGGGCGCGGTCGAGGTTGAACGCGGCGCTGATCAGCGCGAGATGGGTGAAGGCCTGCGGAAAGTTGCCGAGCTGCTCACCGGTCTGCCCGATCTCCTCGGCGTACAGGCCGAGGTGATTGGCGTAGGTGAGCATCTTCTCGAAGGCCAGCCGCGCCTCGTCCAGGCGGCCGGCGCGGGTGAGCGCCTCGACGTACCAGAACGAGCAGATCGAGAACGTGCCGTCCTGCCCCCGCAACCCGTCCGGGCTGGCCAGGGGGTCGTAGCGGTACACCAGGGAGTCGGACACCAGGGTCCTGCCGAGGGCGTCGAGGGTCGACAGCCACTTCGGGTCGGTGGGGGAGACGAACTTGGCCAGCGGCATCATCAGGATGGAGGCGTCGAGGACGTCGTCGTCGAAATGCTGGACGAACGCCTGCAGCCGGGGGGACCAGCCGCGTCGCATGATCTGCCGGTAGATCGCGTCGCGGGCCCGCTGCCAGCGGGGCGTGTCGGCGGGCAGCCCGCGATGGCCGGCCATCCGCATGGCCCGTTCGATCGCCACCCAGCACATCAGCCGCGAGTAGACGAAGTCCTTGCGCCCGCCGCGCGTCTCCCAGATGCCCTCGTCGGGCTGGTCCCAGTTGTCGCAGACCCAGTCCACCAGCGTGTGGATCTCCTCCCAGTGGTCGCTGGAGATCGGCTGGCACATCTTGTCGTAGAGGTAGACGGAGTCGATGAGGGCCCCGTAGATGTCCAGCTGGAGCTGGTGGACGGCGCCGTTCCCGGTGCGCACCGGGGCGGAGCCCTGGTAGCCCTCGAAGTGGGACAGCTCGACCTCGGGCAGCTCGGTGCGCCCGTCGATGCCGTACATGATCTGCAGCGGGCCCGACGGGCCGCCGCCGTCCCGGCTGACGTGCTCGGACAGGAAGTTCATGAACGCCGCTGCCTCCTCGCTGAACCCCAGCCGGAGCAGGGCGTACACGCAGAACGCCGAGTCGCGGATCCAGACGTAGCGGTAGTCCCAGTTGCGCTCGCCGCCGGGGTGCTCGGGGATGCTGGTCGTCGCCGCCGCGACGATCCCGCCGGTCGGCGCGTAGGTGAGCAGCTTCAGCGTCAGCGCGGAACGGTGCACCATCTCCCGCCATCGGCCCCGGTAGCGCGACGCGGACAGCCAGCGCCGCCAGTACGCGACCGTGGCGGCGAACTCCTCCTCGGCCTCGGCGATCGGGCACGACCGGGGCTCCACGCCGTCGCCGAGCTTGTCGAGGGCGAAGACCGCGCACTCGCCCTCGGCGAGTTTGAACTCCGACCACGCGTCCGGGCCGTCGGTCTCGATGGGCGTGCTGGCGCTCAGGGACAGGGCGAGCGACGGCGACTCGAAGACCGCCCGGCCGTCCCGCATGCTCAGGTCGTGCGACTGCCTGCCGTAGTCGAAGCGGGGCGCCACCCGCGCCCGGAACGGCAGCGCCCCCCGCACGCACACCACCCGCCGGATCAGCCGGTGCCTGCCGTCCTCGGCCGAGCCGGCGACGACCGGCATGAAGTCCTGGATCTCGCCCACCCCGTCGGCGGCGAAGAACCGGGTGATCAGCACGTTGGTGTCGGGGAAGTAGAACTGCTTGGTCCGCGCCGGCACGTCGGCGGCCAGCTCGAACGACCCGCCCCGGTCGGCGTCCAGGATCGAGGCGAACACGCTCGGCGCGTCGAAGCGCGGGCAGCAGTACCAGCCGATCGTGCCGCCGGTGTCCACGAGCGCCACGCTGCGCAGGTCACCGATCAGGCCGTGGTCGGCGATCGGCGGGTAACGAGGGTCGCCCGCCCGCCCCGGGCGACGAGCGGACCCCGCTGCCGTCATCTCGGCCTTCCCGCCGTCACAGCCCCGCACCTCACGCCCTCAAGCTACGTGCCGCGGAGGCTCGCCGGGGTCTGCGCCGCGTCAAGGACCCGGCAGGTTTCCGGCATGCGCCGGCTCGCGGCGCTCATCCCCGCACGGTCCAGCGGGGGCCGTCCGGGCCGTCCTCGATCGACACGCCTCCGGCGGCGAGCGCCTCGCGCAGCCCGTCGGCGCTGTCGTACGCCTCCTGCTCGCGCAGCCGTTCACGGAGCCGGAGCAGCGGCTCGACCAGCGGGGCGAGCCGGTCGCGCGGTTCGGAGGTGTCGGCCAGGCGGCCGAGCCCGGTGACCAGGTGCCGCAGGATCTCGCGGGCCTCGTCGACGCCGCCCTCGTCCTCCTCGGTGTCGGCGGCCCATCTGGTGATCTCAGTCTCCAGGTCGAGTACGGCCTGCGTGGCCTCCGCGGCGTCGTGCGCGCCGAGTGCGGCGCCGAAGCGCTGTTCGCAGGCGCGGGTCAGCTCGCCGAGGGTGACGTGGCCGGCCGCCGGCGGGGCCGCAGGCACGGGGGACGCTCCGGGGCCCTCGCCGCCGCCTCGGATCAGCCGGCGCAGCTCGGCCAGCCCGGTGGCCGTCCCCGCGGGCAGGAGCGTCCGGGAGCCGGGGCGGCGGACGGTCAGGCCGCCGCGCCCCGCGACCTGGACGCTCTCGGCCCGCAGGTCGAAGACGACGGCCGTGTGCTCGTCGATGCCGAGCACCGCCGCGTCCGGGGGGAGCAGGCGCTCCAGGAAGGCGAGCCGCCGCTCGCCGAGATAGCAGTAGCGGGTGTCATGGGTGCCGCCCTCGGCGTTGTCGTAGTGCGGGATCACCGCGACCTGGAGGCCGAGCGCGCCGAGCAGGTCGAGGCCCTCGCGCCAGTGGGGCTCGGCGCCCACCTTGTAGATCTCGTACACCGGTACCGCCGCGACGCCCGCCGTACAGGCCGCGGCCGAGGCGAGCACCGTCGCTCCGTCCCGCGCGCGGACGCGGCCCCGCAGCTCGGCCGCCACCGGCGTGGCCGTCCACCGGTCGAGTGCGAACGTCGGGCTGCCGGGGCCGGAGAACACCCAGTCGGCCCCGGCGATCTCGGTGCCCACCTCGACGTCGAGCCCGACGCTGCGGGCGAAGTATCTCCGGGCCCGCGAGGAGATGTCCGCGGCGTTCTCCTGGAAGGCGTAGGGGGTGTCGAGCAGGACGGCCCGGGGTCTGCCGCCCAGCCGCCGCACGACGGAGCGGTGGACCTCGACCATGGTCGGGCTCGTCTCGCCCGATCCCATGAGCACCAGCACGCCGGGCCGGTCCTGCATCGCGCTCCTGCCTCTCCGTCGTAGGTGACCGATTCCAGCCATTCACGGGAAGGGGGACGAGGGCAATACCGCCGGTGCGTTCATCCGACGGCGACGGCGACGGCGACGGCGCCCGCGTGCCGGACGCGGGCGGGCCAGGCAGGAAGGACCGTGGACGCGGGCGGCGCCCGGTGGGGAGGCTCACGGACACGGGCGGCGCCCGGCCGGGGGTTCGTGAACGCGGCCGGGCGCCGTCCGCTCGGGAGAGATCTACGGGACCGATCTCAGAAGGTCAGAGCCGCTGCCAGAGCACCGGGACGTTCGGCGGCTCCCAGCCGGGGAGCGCGGTGTGCGCCTGGATGCACCGGTAGCTCGCGCCGCCGTAGGTGACCTGGGAGCCCACCTGGTAGGCGGTACCCGCGGCCCAGGTGCCGGCCGGGGTCGTCGGGCCGGTGGTCGGGGTCGGGCTCACGGTCGGGGTCGGGCCGGTGGTCGGGTTGGGGTTCGGGGAGCCGCCGCCGACCTGCAGGTCGACGCACGAGTAGAAGGCGTTCGGGGTGTCGGCGATGTTCCAGATCGCGAGGACCTTCTGCCGGCCTGACCTGCCACCCAGGTTCACGCTGTGCGAGACCGTGGCGCCGGGCTGGCGGCCCTGGTCGTTGAACACCGCGATCCGGGTGCCGCCGACGTAGTACTCCCATGTGCTGGTGGCGTGGCGAGCGGTCAGCACCCAGTTGAAGGTGACCGAGCCGCCCACGCTCGTGGCCGGCCAGCCCTTGCTCTCGTTGTCGAGCTGGGCGAACCGGGAGTTGCCGCCGCTGCAGCTCCGCAGGCCCTTGGGCCCTTCCACGCTCTGCGGCTCATAGATGATCTCACCGCAGTTGGCCACGCGGCCTTGGGCGCACATGGCCTGCCTGCTCGGTGGCGACGATATGTAGCCGTGCGCGTGAGCCGGTGTGGCGATGAACACCGTGGCCCCGATGGCGATGATCGCCGCTGCGAGGAAGTTGATCGTTCTTCGCACGTGGTACTCCTTTGCTGGGGGGATAAGCCCAACGTAAAGGAAAGTTTCCTAACAGTAAATGCTTGAGTCATGGGACTCCCCGGTCTTCGCCGGATGTCCGGCGACTCGGGAGGACTCCTCGGCGATGAGACCCGGACACCCGGCGGGGCCACCGGCCGGCTCCGTCGGGTATGACTGGGGGATGCTCATCTTCGGCCTCCGCACCGTGACCCACCGGCTCGGCGTGCTGACGCTCCTCTGCCGCAACTGCGGCAACACGGCGGCGCAGGTGCTGTCCAGACAGGTCACCAAGTTCAGCCTGTTCTTCGTCCCGCTGTTCCCGGTGCGGACGAAGTACGGAGTGCAGTGCACCTTCTGCGGGGCGTCCTATGGCATCTCGAAGGACGAGGCGAGCCGTCTGGCGGTCCGCTGACCGCCCGCCGCGACCGCCGTCAGGTCGCGGGAACCGCCGCGACCGCCTCGATCTCGACCAGGATGTCCGGCCGGAAGAGGCCCGCCACCTGTACGAGCGAGTTCGTCGGCGGCCGCTTCACGTTGACGAACTCGTCCCGTACGGCCCGGATGGTGGGCAGCGCCGAGGTGTCGACGACGAAGATCGTGAGCTTGAAAACGTCGTCCCAGGTCGCGCCGCCCGCTTCGAGGGCGGCTCCGACGTTCCGCATGACCAGGCGCGTCTGGGCCTCCCAGTCGCCCGCGGCGGCCGGTGTCCCGTCAGCAGCGATCGGGACCTGGCCCGATGTCCAGACGAGCCGGCTGCCGGGCGGGACGCTGGCGACGTGGCTGTAGCCGTTGGTCGCCGGCAGCGTCGGGGGAGTGCTGAAATCGATGTGCGTCATGGTGCCGTTCCCGGTGTCTCAGAGGTCGGAGGGAAGATCACATGAGACTGTGCCATACGGACCGAGACCGGGCGGAAGCTCCGGCGGCGTGTCCGGTCGGCCGGGGCCGCCGCTCGCGAGCGTGGGCGCGCCGGTCAGGACGAGGTGGTCCCGCCGGCGCCGAAGTGGGTCTCGTGATCCCACAGATGGGTGCATGCCGGGCACTGCAGATGCAGGCGGCTGCCGGTGTTGCCGATGAGGTAGCGCCAGTGCTCCCCGCAGTTCCGGCCGTCGAGGCAGGCTCCGCAGTCCTTGTCGTCGCGGCACCCGGGGCACGGCACCCAGGCCCGGCGTCCCAGGTCGGCGTGGGGATCAATCGGCAGCACGGCCCGGCCCCCTTCGCGGGAGGACTCCGGCCGCCACGAGCATGTCGTAGGTCTCCTGCTGCTGCTCGTCGAGGCCGGAGTAGAGGAGGTCGTAGGCCAGCTCTTCGGCCCGCATCACCGCCGGCGGGTCCCAGTCCGCTCCGACCGCCGCCATGAACGCGGCGCGCCGGCGGGTCTCCTCAAGGGTGAGGTCGATCTCGAAGACGGCGGGTGCGCCGTTGTCTTCCTGACTCATGGCGCGACCTTCCGATGGGGTGGCGGACATGGCGTCCGTGTGATCAGCGGAGGGCCCGGTCTCCGCGAGGGCGCGGTGGGGGCCGGGCAGGGGGATTCTTTGCGATCACGCGAATATGTGCGGGGGTGCAGCCCCTCTCTGAGAGGAAGCCTTGTCCTTTATATACCTTATGTCGCTTTTTATGTCTCGACCGTGACGTAACTCACGGTGGCCTCTCCGTACGGCTCGCTGACACCGGCTGTCGGCGACGGTCCAGCGGTCCGGGCGGGGGCCGGTCGGAGAGGGCGCGGGGCTGCGGGGGCCGGCCGGCCCCCGCAGCCCAGGTCGAAGAGCCGCGCGCCGGCTGCGGGACGTCCGGATGGGAAGGCGTGCTCCGGGCCGGCCGCCCCCCGCGAGGAGGGGGCGGACGCCGCCGGTGTTCTCAGTAGTTCGTCAGCAGCCGGTCGAGGACGCGGGTGCCGAAGCGCAGCGCGTCCACCGGCACCCGCTCGTCGACGCCGTGGAACATCGCGGCGAAGTCCATCTCCGCGGGCAGCCGCAGCGGGACGAACCCGAATCCCCTGATGTTCAGGTCGGCGAAGAACGTCTTGTTGTCGGTGCCGCCCGACATGCAGTACGGCACCGCGCGGGCGGTCGGGTCCTCGGCCTTCAGCGCCGCGATCATCGATTCGACCAGCTCGCCGTCGAACGTGGTCTCCAGCGCGATGTCGTGGGTGATGTACTCACGCCGGACGTCCGGCCCGAGCAGCCCGTCCACCGTGGACAGGAACTCCTCCTCCAGACCCGGCAGGAAGCGGCCGTCCACCACGGCACTGGCCTGGCCGGGGATCACGTTCGCCTTGTAGCCCGCGGCGAGCATGGTCGGGTTCGTCGTGTGCCGCAGGGTCGCGCCGACGAACCGGGCCAGCGGGCCGATGGCCTCGATGATCGGCGCCGGGTCCTCCGGGTCGAAGGGCAGGCCGAAGGCGTCGGCCACCTCCGACAGGAAACGGCGCACGGTCGGCGTCAGGTTGAGCGGCCACTCGTGCGAGCCGAGCCTGGCCACCGCCTTGGCGACCTCGGTGACCGCGTTGTCGGAGTTGAGCATGGAGCCGTGCCCGGCGGTGCCGCCGGCCACCAGGCGCATCCAGGCCAGGCCCTTCTGCGCGGTCTCGATCAGGTAGAGCCGCAGCGAGGGGTCGACCTCCAGGGAGTAGCCGCCTACCTCGCTGATGGCGTGGTCGACCCCGTCGAACAGCTCGGGGTGCTTGGCGGTGAGGTACTTGGCGCCGTACTCGCCGCCCGCCTCCTCGTCGGCCACCCAGGCGAAGACGACGTCGCGCCGGGGCTTGCGGCCCTCGGTCGCCATCTGCCGCAGGACCGCCAGCATCATGGCGTCCATGTCCTTCATGTCGACCGCGCCCCGGCCCCAGATGTAGCCGTCCCGGATCTCGCCGGCGAACGGGTCGACGGTCCAGTCGGCGGCGTTGGCGGGC
Source organism: Streptosporangium minutum (assembly GCF_002149035.1). Lineage (GTDB taxonomy): Bacteria > Actinomycetota > Actinomycetes > Streptosporangiales > Streptosporangiaceae > Streptosporangium > Streptosporangium minutum. Next base: position 30,276 of record NZ_NGFP01000059.1, on the reverse strand, counting down.
ACCACGTCCAGGTGGCCGTGGACCAGCAGCGCGGGCAGGCCGGGGTCGGAGCCCTCGATCCTGGTCACCACGTTGCCCCGGCCCGGCGCGCTCTCCACGTAGGTCGCCTCGGCGCCGACCTCCGCGAGCCGGGCCATGACGATCTCGGCGGCGGCGCGCTCGCCGGGGCCGCTGCCGTCTCCGTAGTTGCTGGTGTCGACGCGGATGAGCTCGCTGCAGAGCTCGGCTACCTCGGTCTCGGCGGGGGTCATTGGCACTCCAGGGTGAGCAGGCCCGACTTGCGTAGGTGACCACGCTTGTAGGCACGGGTGATGAGGGTGACGTTGACGTCGGTGACGTCGTCGAGCGGGCCGACGACGGCGGTGAGGAAACGGTAGAGCTCCGCCTCGTGAGCCACGGCGACCTGAACGATCATGGTGTGGGTGCCCGAGGTGGCGGCGCAGTAGCGCACGCTCGGATGGGCGGCGAGCGTCTCGCCCACCTCGTCCAGGCCGTGGGCGCGGACCGAGAGCCAGAGCTGGGCCTCCACCTCCAGGCCGAGCAGCGCGGGCTCCACCTCCGCGCGCAGGTGCACGGCCCCGCGCTCCAGGAGGCTCGCGACCCGGCGGCGGGCGGTCGGCACGGAGACCTCCAGCCGCTCGGCGATGGCGGTGAACCCGATGCGGCCGTCGTCGGCCAGCAGGCCGACGATGTCTCTTTCGGGCCCGGTCAGCTCAAGGTGCTCCGGTGGCGGGCCGGCGGGCGCCGGCGCGGTGGCCCTCAGGCGCGCGACCTGCTCCTCGCCGAGGTACGGCGCGTGCCACTCGGCCACCGTCTGGAAGGTGTGCAGCACGACCTGGGTCCGGGTCTGGGCGATGCCGGGAGTGGCAGGGATCTGCGCGGTCAGGATCTCGTGCAGGAGGTGCCTGGAGGGGGCCACCAGCTCGCAGCCGATGTCGGCGGCTCCCGTGACGGCGTAGACCGAACGGGTGTCGGGCCGGATGGAGAGGGCCTCGGCGACCTGCTCCGCCGTACAGGGGCTGACCTGGACGTGCAGGTGCACCGGCGTGCCGAGCCCGCAGCGCAGCTCGTCGAGGATGGCGGTGACCCGCACCGCTCCGGTGGACATCAGCCGCTGGAGGCGGCGGGCCACGGTCCGTTCGTGCTCGCCGACGGCACCGCCGATCTCGCCCCACGTCGCACGGGGGGCGACCTGGAGGGCGGCGACCAGGCGGCGGTCGAGATCATCCAAAATGGTCACGGAGGCTCGTCTGTGTGGCGGAAATATAAAAAGTCTTCAAGATGTTTGACTATTTCTATCATTCAGTTGCAGGGTAGGCCACTTGAGAGACTTCGTACACCACTAAGCCCGAGGAGTCCCCCGTGGCCACAGTTCCCCCCAGGTCGGCCCCGCTCGGCGTCCCACGGAGCCGGGTCCGCCAGTTGATGGCCGCCAACGTCGGCAACGTCGTCGAGTGGTTCGACTGGTACACCTACTCGTTCCTGGCGATCTACTTCTCGACCCAGGTCTTCCCCAAGGGCGCGGGCAACAGCATGGTGCCGTTGCTGAGCACGTTCGCGGTCTTCGCGGTCGGGTTCTTCATGCGACCGCTCGGCGGGCTGCTCGTCGGCTCGTTCGCCGACCGGTTCGGCCGCAAGGCCGCCATGACCTTCACGATCATCCTGATGGGCGCCGGATCGCTGCTGGTGGCGGTCACTCCGACCTACGAGACGGCCGGCGTGCTCGCGCCGATCATCCTGACGCTCGCCCGGCTGACCCAGGGACTGTCGGTCGGCGGGGAGTTCGCCGCCGCCACCACCTTCCTGGTGGAGTCCGCCCCGCCCGGCAGGCGCGGCCTGTTCTCCAGCTTCCAGTACGTCAGCACCACCATCGGCCAGCTCCTCGCCTCCGGCCTCGCCGCCCTCCTCGCCGCCAACCTGAGCGAGGCCGAGATGGGCTCGTGGGGCTGGCGCATTCCGTTCGTCGTCGGCGCCCTGGCCAGCCTCGTCGGGCTGTGGATCCGCAAGGGCGCCGAGGAGACCACGACCCTGGCCGAGGACATCAAGAACGGCGTGGCCGAGAAGCCGAAGCTCTTCGAGTTCCTGGTCCGCTACCCGACCAAGGCATTCATGATCGTCGGCATCACCATGGCGGGCACCGTCGCCTACTACACCTGGACGACGTTCCTGCCCACCTACGCCCAGCTCACGGTCAAGTTCGACAAGGCCGAGGCACTCCAGGTCGGCACTGTCTCACTGCTGTTCTTCATGGTGCTGCAGCCGCTGCTCGGCATGCTGTCGGACAGGGTCGGGCGCCGGCCGATGCTGATCGCCTTCGGCCTGGCCTTCACGGTGCTGCCGGTGCCGCTGATGGGGATGCTGACCGACTCCTTCGCCAGCCTGCTGCTCGTCCAGTGCGTCGGCATGGTCTTCCTCGGCTGCTTCACCTCGATCTCGGCGGCGGTCAACTCCGAGCTCTTCCCCACCCGGGTCAGGGCGTCGGGCGCCGGCTTCCCGTACTCCCTGACCGTCGCGCTGTTCGGCGGCACCGCTCCGCTGGTGGGCACGGCGCTGGTCGACGGCGGCAACGCCGGGATGTTCGCGTGGTACATGTCGGCGCTCGCCCTGGGCTCGACCCTGGTCTACCTCTTCGCGCTCAAGGAGACCAAGGACCAGCCGCTGAGCTGACAGGCCGGCGGGCCGTCACCGCGCCCTGCCGGGGATCCTGTCCGGGGCGCGGGACAGCGCCGCCGCGCGCCCTGGCGGCGGACCGGCCGGGAGGGGCGCCGATCCCTACGGGTGCCGCTGGGGGGCCTGCTTCACCTGGAGGTCTTCGAGCAGGGCCTGCGTGGCGGCGGCGACGGCGTCCACGGCCCGGTCGAAGGCCTCCGCGTTACGCGCGGACGGGGCGCGGAACCCGGAGAGCTTGCGGACATACTGAAGCGCGGCGGCACGCACGTCCTCAGTCGTCACGTCGCTGGCGTACGGTTCGCGAAGGGTTTTGATGCTCCGGCACATGGCATGACGGTACGACACGCCACCGACATCCCACCGGCATCCCGCCCCCGTGTTCCAACGCCGGTCCCGGTCTCGCGCGGCGAGACCGGGACCGAGTGGTGCTCCGCCCGCTGCGGGCGCCCTCAGCCGGCCGCCCCGGCCGCGGGAGACAGCATGAGCAGGCCCAGGCACATCTCGTCGCTGGTGCCCTCGCCCCAGACGACGTAGCGAGGCGGCAGGTCGCGCATCGCGGGCAGCATCCTACGGAGGCCGGCGTCGTGGGTGCAGGTCACCCGGAGGGTGTCGCCGGCCTTGACGGCCACCGGCTCGGGCAGCGGACGGATGGCCTGCTCGTCGAAGTCGTAGGCGGGGATGTCGAGCAGCGTCCGCGCGCCGGGCCCGCCGGGGTTGAGCTCCACTTTGATCGAACGTCCGAGCAGGTGCATGTGCCCGGCGACGGCGTAGACAGTGGCGGGCCCCTCGGTCTTCTGCTCGCAGTGCTGGGTGGAGGCGGCCACGGGAGGCTTGCCGTCGTTGCAGAACCCGTTGAGTCCGGTCACGGAGCTCCCGGCCTGGTCCCCGAAACGGTGCACCACGTCGCGGACCGCGGCCTCACGGTCGCACAGCGGGCCCGACTCCTCGGCGGTGCAGGGCAGCTCGACCGGCGCCGCCAGCCGTGCGGTGATCAGCGGGGCGAGGTCGGTCCGGCCGTCGGTGAGCCGCAGCCGGAGCCCGGACTGGTCGCTGCCGACCGGCTTGCCCTCGGCGGCGAGCAGGTTGTAGTGCACTTGAATGATCAGCTTGCTGCCGGCCGGCATCGGGTAGCCGACCTTCTGCGCGAGAAGCGTCTCGTCGGCGCCCGGAGCCCAGTGACCGACCCAGTCGCCGTCCTCGACGCCGGCGTCGCCGAAGCAGGTCCACCCCTCACCCGGCGTGCTCGCGTCCAGCTTTCCGGCCGCCTGGGCCTGTCCGGGGTCGACCCGGAAGATGATCGCGTGGTGGACGATGCCGGTGTTCTGCGGCAGGAACTGGCTGCCGGTGAGGAAAGCCTTGCCGGTCAGCCCGGGGTCGACCAGGAAGCAGCGGTATTCGTCGGTCCCCCCGGAGGGCGCCGACGGGGTGTACGGCTGCGGCAGCCTCAGGTTGACGAATCGCTCGGAGGTCCGAAGCGGTGCCGCCGCCGGTGGCGTGAACGGTTTCCCGTGACCGCCGTGCGCCCCGGTCCCGGCCGCCGCGCTCGGGGCGTTCGAGGCGACCGGATGTCGCTGTCCGGAGCAGGACGCGATGAGCAGGACGGTGGCGAGCGCGATGGCCATCCCGGCCACCCACCGCACCGGCCGGACTGCGTGTCTCAAAACCCGCCCCCTGTTCTCCACGGGACCACCCGTGGGCTCCGACGCGTGCCGGGGCGGGGACTCCGGTCGAGTTCCGGACCCCGGGCGCTCACTCCAGAGTCCTCGCTCCCGGCGCGTTTTTCATCGGCCGGAAGGTCGGAACCGCTCCTCCATGCGGCCGGCGGCACTCCTCCGCGCGACCGAGGACGCAGCTACGCCGCAAGTGGCGGTCATCACACCGCTCCCGCGACCGCCCAGGTCAGGCGGCCGTCCCCGCCACCCCGCCGCCCCGCCCGGCGGCAGGCGTGGAGATCGCCGTGGAAGACGAGGCCGCCCCGCTCGGGACCCGGCTGACGAGGGGCCGGCTCAGGGGGCGATCGGTAGCCGGCGCTTGTGCTCGGTGAGCCGGTAGCGGCGGACGACGGTCTCGAAGACGGCCTCGTCGACCGGCTTGCCTTCCAGGAGGTCGTCGATGTCGTCGTAGGTGACGCCGAGCGCCTCCTCGTCGGGCCTGCCCGGGTCCAGTGTCTCCAGGTCCGCGGTCGGGGTCTTCCGGATCAGCGCGGACGGCGCACCCAGAGCCTGCGCCACCGCCCGTACGCGCCGCTTGGTGAGGCCGGTGAGCGGGACCACGTCGGCCGCGCCGTCGCCGAACTTGGTGTAGAAGCCGGAGACCGCCTCGGCGGCGTGGTCGGTGCCCACGACCAGCCCTTCGTGCGTGCCCGCCACCGTGTACTGAGCGATCATGCGCTGCCTGGCCTTGATGTTGCCGTGCGCGAAGTCCTGGTGGTGCGCGTCGCGGAAGACCATGCCGCCGGCCAGCAGCGCCTCCAGCGCGGCGTCGCTGGCGGGCTTCACATCGACGGTCAGGACCCGGTCGGGCCGGATGAACTCCAGCGCCAGCTGCGCGTCCTTCTCGTCGGCCTGGGCGCCGTACGGCAGCCGCATCGCGAAGAACGTCGACTCCCGCCCGGCGGCACGGACCCGCTCGACCGCGAGCTGGCACAGCCGGCCCGCGGCCGTGGAGTCCACACCGCCGCTGATGCCCAGCACCAACGAGCGCAGGCCCGTGGAGGTCAGCTGGTCGGTGAGGAAGGCCACCCGGCGCTCGATCTCCTGCCGTACGTCGAAGGACGCGCTCACCTGGAGATCCCGGGCGATCTCCTGCTGCAGGGATGTGGACGCAAGCTCGGTCACGGTTACTCCTCGGTCGGGCCCGCGGGCAGGGGTGGCACGTGCCGCCGGCGGGAGCCACGGGCGCGTGATGGGGGACGGAGGCACTCTACGGGAGCGAGCCGAGTACGTCGGTTCAGGTCCTCGTCCGCCGCGGTGCCGCCGGGGCCACCGCCGCCTCGGCGGAGGCCTCGCCTCACCCCGCGTCTGCGGGGCGCGTGCCATGCGGTGGAGCGCGCCCTTCTAAGATCCAAGGTGTGGCGAAGTATTTCGATGTGCATCCGGACAGCCCGCAGCCCCGGCTGATCAGCCAGATAGTCGAGCTTCTGCACGCGGACGGGCTGATCGCGTACCCGACGGACTCCTGCTATGCGCTGGGGTGCCGGCTGGGCAACAAGGAGGGCATCGACCGGATCAGAGAGATCCGCAAACTCGGCAGTGATCACCACTTCACTCTGGTCTGCAGGGACTTCGCCCAGTTCGGCCAGTTCGTTCATGTGAGCAATGCGCTGTTCCGGTCGGTCAAGGCGGCGACTCCCGGCGGTTACACGTTCATCCTGCCCGCGACCAAGGAGGTGCCGCGGCGGTTGCTGCACCCCCGGAAGAAGACGGTCGGCGTCCGGATCCCCGATCACGTCGTCACGCAGGCGCTGCTGGCCGAGCTCGGCGAACCGCTGCTGTCGAGCACCCTGCTGCTGCCCGACGAGGCCGAGCCGTCGACGCAGGGCTGGGAGATCAAGGAGAGGCTCGACCACGTGGTGGACGCCGTCATCGACTCCGGCGAGTGCGGCGCCACCCCGACCACGGTCGTCGACTTCTCGCAGGGCGAGCCCGAGGTCGTCCGCCGGGGCACCGGAGACCCGTCCCTCTTCGAGTAGGCGGGTGGAGGGCCGGGTTCTCCGGCGAGCCGAGCGCGGGAGTCCGCGTGCCCCCTGGCGATGCGGTGCGACACACCGGGCACGCGGTGAGCGGGTCTCAGGCGGGCAGGGCGCCCGAGGGGCCCCAGCCCGGGACCTGGAAGCGGGCGGTGAGCGCGGTCTCCGCCACCTCCTCGCCGCAGGCGCGGCAGACCACCACCGGGTCGAGATCGCTCCCGCAGGAGTGCCGGAACACCACCGACGGACGGTCGGCGAGATGCCGGTCGCCCCAGCTCATCAGGGTGAGCAGCACCGGCCGCAGCTCCCGGCCCGCGTCGGTGAGGTGGTACTCGGAGCGGGGCGGGCGCTCGCTGTAGGGGACCTTCTCCAGCACGCCCGCCTCGACGAGGGCGCGCAGGCGCGTGGCCAGGATGTCGCGCGGAGCCCCGATGTTGCGGACCATGGCGTCGAAGCGCCGGACCCCCCAGAAGACCTCGCGGAGCACCAGCAGGGAGTACTTCTCGCCGATCACGCCGAGCGCGTCGGCGATCGAGCAGGGACGGGGGTCGTGCATCCGCCCAGTTTAGGGCAGTGCATTTGCTTATCCAACTCACCGGGTTATAGTTCGTCCAGCTTTCCAACTGACCGGCCGACCCGAGGAGCCGATGGACATGCGCGACGCCGTCATCGTGGAGGCCGTACGGACTCCGATCGGGAAGGGGAAGCCCGGCGGCGCGCTCGCCGACGTGCACCCGGTCGACCTCCTGGCCCACACCCTGCGCACTCTCGTCGGCCGCTCCGGCGTCGACCCGGCGCTCGTCGACGACGTGATCGGCGGCTGCCTCGACCAGGTGGGCGAGCAGGCGATGAACACCACCCGCTACGCCTGGCTGTCGGCCGGTTTCCCGGAGTCCGTCCCGGCGACCACCGTCGACCGCCAGTGCGGCTCCTCCCAGCAGGCCGTCCACTTCGCCGCCCAGGGCGTGATCTCGGGGGCGTACGACCTGGTCGTGGCCTGCGGAATCGAGTCGATGAGCCGGGTGCCGATGTGGTCCAACGTGCCGCCGGGCGCCGACCCCTTCGGCCCGGGGCTGGCGGCCCGCTACCCCGAGGGGCTCGTCCCCCAGGGCATCAGCGCCGAGCTCATCGCGGCCAGGTGGTCGATCGGCAGGGAGGAGATGGACGTCTTCGCCACCTCCTCCCACCGCCGCGCCGCCCGGGCGCACGCGGACGGCCTGTTCGACGCCGAGCTCGTGCCCGTCGCGACGGACGCGGGCACGGTGACCGCCGACGAGTCCGTACGGCCGGGCACCACCCCCGAGATCCTCGCCGGGCTCCGCCCCGCCTACGCCGACCCCGCCTACGCCGAACGCTTCCCGCAGATCGACTGGTCGGTGACCGCGGGCAACGCCAGCCCGATCAACGACGGCGCGTCCGCCGTGCTGATCGCCTCCGGCGAGACCGCGGCCCGGCTCGGACTGCGCCCGAAGGCGCGGCTGCACAGCTTCGCGGTGACCGGCTCCGACCCGCTGACCATGCTGACCGGCGTCATCCCGGCCACTGAGAAGGTGCTGCGGCGGGCCGGGCTGCGGCTGGACGACATCGACCTGTTCGAGGTCAACGAGGCCTTCGCCTGCGTCGTGCTGGCCTGGCTGCGGGAGACCGGCGCCGACCCGGCCAAGGTCAACGTCAACGGCGGCGCCATCGCGCTGGGCCACCCCCTCGGCGCCAGCGGGACCCGCCTGATGACCACCCTCGTCAACGCCATGCACCAGCGTGGCGCCCGCTACGCGCTGCAGACCATGTGCGAGGCCGGCGGCCTGGCCAACGCGACCGTCCTGGAGGCCGTCACGGCCTGACGGCGGGCCTCTCTCCCGGAGCCCCGGCCCGGCGCCGGTTCTCGCGCCGGGCGGTACGGGCGGTGCGGCCGGGCCCGCCGGGACGGTCAGGACCTGCGCGCCTTCACCGGCACCTAGGGGAGTGCCTCCTCGGCAAGGCCTCCAAGGTGTTCCCGCAGCTGCGCGAGGACGGCCTGTGAGGACCGCCCGTCATCCCGCGGCGGCGTCCAGGGAGCCGATCACGTCCTCGGAGACCTGTCCCAGCCGCTCACGCTGGGGGAAGTCGCCCACCGGCACCCGGGCCACCTCGCGCGCGGTCTCGTAGTCCACGACCGAGATCACGTCCTTCTCGCTGAGCGACACCGAACAGTGCCGGCCGTCGGCGGCCGTGGCCGTCCAGTACGGCAGGCTGCCGGTGTCGTAGTGCACGTAGCCCCGTGTGGTCAGCCCGGGGCGGTCGACGATCGCCACGTAGTCGTCGATCGTGCCGGCCACGCAGAGCTCGCCGCCGTCCGCCGACATCGCCATGCCGTGGTGCGCGGAGTTCTGCGGGTAGTCGTCGGCGGCGAGCCTGCCGCCCGCCTCGCTGAAGGGCATCTCCACCTTCCGGGTGATCTTCCCGGTGGTCAGGTCGACCTCGGCGAAGCCGTTGAGGTAGGAGAACTGGGCGTACATCGTCCGGTTGTCGGGAGTGAACACCGCGGGGCGGATGCCGTACTCGAAGGTGTGCTTCCTGATCACCTTCAGCGTGGCGCCGTCCACGACTGTGAGCTGCCGGGCGCCTTTGAGCGCGTTCAGGGAACGGGGCAGGGAGGTGACGCCGATGCTGGAGTTGTACAGGAGGCTGCCGTCGGGGGAGTAGTCGTTGGCGTGCGGGTAGGTGCCGGTCGGGATGTCGGTCACGAGCCGGCCGGTGGCGGTGTCGATCACCTGCGCTGCGGAGGCCGTCGTCGCCGACACGACGAAGTGCCTGCCGTCGGCGGAGAGCGCCGCGTGGTCGGCCTTGAAGCCCTCGATCTTGTAGCGCCACAGCATCCTCCGGCCGGCGATGTCGAAGGCGACCGCGTCCGCCAGGTTGCCGCGGGAGACGTACAGCGTGCGCCCGTCGGGGGAGACCGCCATGTCGTCGACGAGCTTGCGGTATCCCTGGATCCGGTTGACCGCCTCGTATCCCGCGCGCTCGACCGGGTTCATCGCCCTCAGGCGCTCGTCGAGATCCGGGACCGCGTCGAACGAGCCCAGGTTGCGGTAGGTGCGGCCGTCGACGAAGCTGACCGTTCCGCCCTGAGCGTTGCCCACCAGGAGCACCTCTCGCAGGGACGCCGACCGGGCGGCGGTGGCGGGGCCGACGAGGGCCGCCAGCAGGACGGCGGCCGCGGAGAGCGGCATGACGGATTTCAGGGAAGGTGCGCGCACGGTGTCGCCGTCCTCTCGGTCGATGGGCACTTCCGTGAGCTCGCGCCGCGGGACCGGTCGCCGTGGCCGGTGGCGGAGGGGCACCTGCCCCGACGGCCGGAATCCGTTCAGGCGAGAACGCTACAGGCGCCCGCGGACGGGCGCTTGTGGGCGGGTCAGCAATTCACGCGGCGGGATTGTCTCCTCCTGACAACCCGGAGCGGGAGGCGCTCCGGGTCGGCGGACGGTCAAATGTTCGTCGGTGAACGCGGGGATAAGCCGGACGGGCGGGCGGGTAGGACAGCGCCCGTGAACGGCGAAGCGAGCACCACGGGACCGGAGGCTCCGGTCCCGGCGGACGTCCGGCCGCCGTGGCTCCCGGACGGACCGGCCGGTCCCGGCGGACCGGCGCGCTGAGCGCGGTCAGCGATGTCACCGGTCTTCCGGCGGGCCGCCGGCCGACTGACCGACGCCGCCCCGGGCTGGCTGGTGGAGACGGTACGGCCGGCGCCGGCGGCGCTGCGCTGGGAGCCGATGCTGCGCATGGCCGTGGCCGTGACCACCCCGCTCCTCGTGGGGCTCGCCGCCGGGCAGATCGTGCTCGGCCTGCTGCCCTCCATGGGGGCCATGTCCACCGCCATGGCCGACCGGGGCGGGTCCTACCGGGCCAGGATCATCCTGATGAGCTCGGCCGGCTCCGCCGGCGCGCTGGGATACCTCACCGGCGCCCTGACCCGCGGCCACGGCTGGTGGACCGTGCTGGCCGTGGTGGCCGTCTCGCTGGTGTCCGCGCTGCTCAGCACGGGCGGAGGCGCGGGTTCGGCGGCAGGGCTCCAACTGCTCGTGATGACCGTGCTCGGCACCGGCATACCGCTGCCCGGACCGCCCGGCCCGCACGCGCTGATGTTCCTGCTGGGCGCGCTGTGGGCCCTCGCGCTGGCGCTCGTCCACTGGCCGGCGCATCCCCGGGCCGCCGAGGAGGCCGCGGTCGTCGCGGTCTACCACGCCCTCACCCGGCTGTTCGCCGACCGCGGCCCCGGCGCCCTGACGGCGTTCGACACCGCTCTCAGGAACGGCTACGACACCGTGCTCAGCGCCCGCTCCGCGGCGGCGGGGACGGATGCCGAGCGCACCCGCCTGGTCGCCCTGCTGAACCAGTCCTCGCTGATCCGCAACGCGCTGATCTCGCTGTGCCAGGAGGAACGCGAGCCGCCCGGGGATCTGGCGGCCGCCGTGGAGGAGGTCGCCGGCTCCCTCGCCGGCGGGCCGGAGCCGCACGCGCTGCGGCACGCGTGCGACTCGCCCGCCCTGCGCGCCCTGCACTCCGGCGTGCGGGGGGCCGTCGAGCTGGTCTCCGGCGGTGACATCGCGGCCGACCAGGTGCCCTACGAGCCGGTCGGGTACCGCCGGAGGCTCCGGGCGCTGTGGGAGAAGATGTGGTACGGGCACCTCGCTCGCGTCTACACGGTCCGCCTCTCGCTCTGCATGGGCGTCGCCGGCGCGGTGAGCGAGTTCGGCTGGTTCGAGCGGTCCTACTGGGTGATGCTGACCGTCGCGCTGGTGCTCAAGCCCGACTTCGGGTCGGTGTTCGCGCGCGCCGTGCAGCGCGCGCTCGGGACGCTCGCGGGCACGTTGATCGGCACCGTGGTGCTCCTCACGGTGCCGTACGGCCCGGCGCTCCTGATCCCGATCGCCGTCTTCGCGGCGCTCATGCCGTACGGCCTGCAACGCAACTGGGGTCTGATGTCGGCCTTCCAGGCTCCGCTGGTCCTGCTCCTGGTGGACCTGCTGACCCGCGGCGGCCCGATGCTGGCGGAGGTCCGGCTGGTCGACACCCTGGCCGGATGCGTGATCGTTCTCCTGCTGGGGTATCTGCCGTGGCCGGCGAGCTGGGAGGCGCCGGTCGGGCCGAGGTTCGCCGACGCGGTGTCGGCCACCGCCCACTACATCCGGCACGCCTTCGACCCGGACGATCCCGGCAGGGCGCTGCTCCGCCGCAGGACCTACGACGCCCTCGCCGACCTGCGTACGGTCTTCCAGCGGGCGGTGACCGAGCCGAGGGTGGTCAGCCGGCGCATCACCACCTGGATGCCGGCGATGACCGCGCTGGAACAGGTGGCCGACGCGACCGCCGCCACGGTCGCGCGCACCGAACACGGGGCGCCGCCGCCGTCGGACGCCGCCGTCGGGGCGCTGGTGACGTCCCTGGAGGACATCGCGGCCGACGTCCGCGCGGGGCGGACGCCGAGAAAGCCCGAGCTCGCCGACGAGGAGACCCTGGAGCGGGTGAACTCCGCCGTCCAGGGCCTGCGCGACACCGTGTCGGGGGAGCACCCGGACGCCGGCGGCGGGGACGGCGCGGGCACCGGGGACGGAAGGCGATGAGGGCCGGAGGGAGGCCGGTCACGCCGGGCAGGGGTCCCGTCCGGCGGTGATGTGACCTACTACGGGCGATCGGTGCGAGCCCGGTGACGCCGGTGGCCGCTGTGGCACTGGAGGCGGGCATGCCGCAGCGGTCCGCGCGGTCGAGGCATGGCGGGTCTCTACGACGCCCGGTAGCATCAGATGATCGGCAGGTAGATGGGAGTCGCGCGCGATGCGTGGTCTGGGAGACCTGGAGTCGGTGATCATGGACCGGCTGTGGTCCTACCGCCGGCCCGCGTCGGTCAGGGACGTGCTCGAAGATCTCCGCCGTGAGCGGGAGATCGCCTACACCACCGTCATGACGGTGATGGACAAGCTGCACACCAAGGGCCTGCTCCGCAGGGAGCCGGTCGGCCGGGCCTACATCTACCGGACGGTCGCCACCAAGGAGGCCTACACCGCCGAGCTGATGCGCGCCACGCTCGCCTCGGGCGGAAACCAGGCGGCCACGCTGGTGCACTTCCTGGAGCGCCTCAGCCCGGAGGAGGCCGCCGCGCTCGAGGCCGCGCTGAAGGTCTACCCGCCCGGAAGCCGGGCGTGACGGCTGTGGCGAAGGTCCATCCGTCCGGAAGCCGGGCGTGACGGCTGTGGTGAAGGTCCATCCGTCGGGAAGGCGGGTGTGACGGCCGTACCGAAGGCTTATCCGCTCGGATAGCCAGGCGTGACGGCCGCACCGAAGGTCCATACGCCCGGATAGTCGCAGGTGACAGCCGGAGCGGAGACCCGTTCGCGGATGGCGGCCCCGGTCGTCCCAGGCCCCGTGCGCCGTCGTCGCGGGAGCCCTGCCGCACCCCGCGGACCCGCCCCGCCGAGCCACCGCCTCCAGGGCTCCGCAGCGGCCGGTCCAGACGTCCACCGGCCGTTCTCCCCGAAGGGGATCACCTTCGACAACGATGCGTCGTAGTGGGGTGATAGGCCAAGTCAGAGGCGATTTCAGGGGGAATCTCTCCACTGAAGGCGCTAAATGTCTGATTTGGCACAACGGTCGCCCTAGGGGCATCATCCTCTACTACCGTCCATCGGACGAAGGGCGCCACGGCTCGACACGCCACAGCCGGCGCCCCACACCTCAGGGGAAGGGAGAAGCGTGACGGCTGCGTCCCGCGGGATTCGACGTCACGACGTACTCCGAGCCCTGATCTCGGCGCTCACCGCTGTGATCCTGTGCGCCTGCCTGGCGTCGGCGGGTCAGGCCGACCCCAAGCCCAGCGCCAAGAAGCTCCGCAAGGAGCTGGCGCAACTGCAGAAGCAGTCAGAGGCCATGATCACCGAGTACTACAACGGCCGGATCGAGCTGCAGAAAGTGGAGAAGACCGAGAAGGTGGCGCGAGGCAACCTCAAACGCGCGCAGCAGGAATTCGACCGGGCGGCGGCCGAGATCCGCATGCTGGCCGTCGAGCAGTACCGCAGCGGCGGGATGGGCGTGACCGTCGCGCTGCTGGGAAACCCCGACCCGAGCGCCATGCTGAACCGCCTGGCGCTCACCCAGCAGATCGTGAGCGAGCAGGATGCCAAGCTGCAGGGGTTCGCGAAGGTGCGTGACTCCCACAAGGGCGCGCAGAAGATGGCCGGGCAGCGCGCCGACGAGCTCCGCGCGTCGCTCAAGAAGCTCGACGGCCAGAAGAAGCGCGCGGAGAGACTGATCGGTCAGATCAAGGACAGGATCGACCAGCTCTACCCCACCCCGGGGCTCAGGAGGGCCGACGGCACGTGGGTTCCCCAGCTGCCCTCGGGGCCGGACAACATCACACCGCGGATGCGGCTGGTCCGGCAGCTGATCGCGCAGCGCTTCGGCCCGCGGTTCGGCATCGGCTGCTACCGGGCCGACGGCGGCATCGCGGGCGGCGGGGAGCACCCCCTCGGCCGTGCCTGCGACTTCATGCTCAGCCGCGGAGGAGGCATGCCCTCCGGCGCCGAGACCGGTCGCGGGCACGAGATCGCGGCGTGGGCCATCAAGAACGCCCGGCGGCTCGGCATCATGTACATCATCTTCCGCCAGCGGATCTGGCACGTCCGCACCGGCAGCTGGCGGACCATGTCCGACCGCGGCGGCACCACCGCCAACCACTTCGACCATCCTCACATCTCGGTCTACTGATGTTCGAGGCGGCTGACCCGCGGTTACGCGGGTGGTTATCCCTCTGAGGGCACATCCAGGGCACATTCCGGATCTCCGGTGCGCCCCCGGGCGCCGTCGATCACCCCGCGCACACGGTCCTCGCAAGGCGGCGCCGGCCACGGCTCAGCCGTGCCTGATCCTCCGGAAGAAGGAGCGCCTCCTGCGAGGCGGTTCGGCGACGGGCTTCTCCTCGGCGGGATGGCCGGCCCGCCAGTCGCCGACGACCTCGTCCACATCGATGAGCGGCTGGAGAAGCGGCGGACCGGACAGGGGCTTTCCGTAGCTCTCACGGATCTTGTCGTTGACGTTCTCGATGATCCTGCGAGCCTCGGCCTCCGTCCGAGCTCCCACCGCCGCCGCCCGGGACTCCTCGGCCTCCTTGCGCAGCGCGAGCGTCCCCGGCAGCGGGAACGACAGGTTCTCCGCCTGCATCTTCTGCTTGATCCACCACATCTCGTCGTGCGGCCTGCCCTCGCCGGGAAGGGGCTTGCCCGCGCCCGGCAGGTCGTCGAACTCCCCGCGCTCGGTGGCCTCACGGATCTGCCGGTCGATCCACGTCTCGAAGCCGACTCCGGGTGGTTTGCGTTCCGTCACACCCTCACCTCCCATGCCGCGATCAGCATCACCTTCGAGGATAACCAGGGGCATGCCCTGGGGAGGCGCCTCCTCCGAGGCGTCCTCACCACGATGAGAGGCCGTTGACGAGGCGCCCTTCCCTACGGTTCGGAAGGCGCCTGACCGGTGTCCTGTCTGTCCCGGCTCCAGATCTCGGTGCATCGAGGGAGGTCTCTGATACTTCCGCCTTCGGGGATCATGCCCCAGAGGAAGGGGATCAGGTATTGGGGCGGTTCGCCCAGGAGCACGGCCAGTTCGTCCTCGGTGACGGTGAGGGTGAATGCCGAGCCCGGTTGCCCGGGATTCCATCCCTGTTCGAGGGCTCGCCGGACGCATCCGGCGATGAGGGCGGGGCGGACCGCGATCGTCCGTTCTCCGAGCCAGTTGTCCGGCCGGGCGCAGGGAAGTGACACCACGAGAACCCGCCCCGGCTCCTCGGCCCGCTCGACGGTGACGGTGAGAGGACTCCAGCCGTTGCCCTGGCAGTAGGTGGGCCTGGGCCGGATCCGCCAGCGGAAGGCGACGCCGTCGACGCTGATGGGCCGTGAGCCCCTCCTGGGCATTGTCACGGGCGCCTCCGGGCTTCTGCTCTGTCCGCCGCCGTTCTGCGGGAGTACCGAAGGCTGCGAAAAGTGATGCGGGACACCCGCAAGCGTAACCGCCGCTCGTCTGCGGACAGCGGATCACGGCCGCTCGAGCGGCCACCACGGCAAGGCATCGGCAGCTCGTCGCCGCATGGGGAGGTCCCCACGGTTTCAGGGATCGCCAGAAGGCGCGATCCCGCCGGAGACGCTGGACAGATCCTCGATATATCCGGAGCATGATCTACGTCCAGGAGTCGTTCCACAACGAGCCAGGCAGGCGGACGCCCAGAGCTTCAGCGGAGGGAGCCGGGCATCGGCGAGCAACCCGTCGCCGGCCGCCGGCCATGACCTGCCGAGCCCCCGACCCGGCTCTGATCGTGCCCCGAAGCCCAGCTCGCCCTCATCAGCATCATCCCCCCGACGTGAGGATCCGAGGATGACCCGTTCAAGGGCCCTGCTGTCCGTGCTCGCCATAGCCGCGTCCGCGCTGCTGATCGGCGAGAACGCCCGAGCCGACACGGACCTGCCGCTACCGTCAGCGATCTTCCGTGCCACGCACAACAGCTATTCCGGCAACGTCGACGGCGCCAAGAACTCCATCGTCCACCAGCTCGACCACGGCGTTCGCTTCATCGAGCTCGACGTCCACGACAACGGGTACGCGACAGCGCACGACTACGCCATCGGCCACGACTCGCCCGGCGATCTGGTCGACCACTCCGGCAACCCGGCTTCGAACCTTTTGCGCGACTGGCTGAACGTGATCAACACGTGGTCCGAGCGGCATCCGACCGCCGCCCCGCTCGTCGTCATGTTGGACCTCAAGGACGACCTGACCGACAACCCGTCGTTCGCCGCCGGCAACTTGACCGCGCTCAACCAGGAGCTCGTCTCCGTCTTCGGGCCGCGGCTGCTGACGGCCGAGGACTACCCGGCGAGCCCACCGTCACTGGACGCGGTGCGCGGACGCGTACTCCCTCTGCTTTCCGGCAACGGGAAGAGCCGCACGGAGTACAAACGCGACCTCGGCCATGACCCGGCGGTCGCGCTCAACGCGAAAGGGCAGATCGTCGAGGTGCACGACTCCGGTTCGGGTGTGCTCTGGTACTGGACCGGCACGTACGACGACGGTCGTGTGACCTGGCTCCGCCACGGGAAGTACGACACCGGCCGGACACCCGCCGTCGCGCTGAACGACAACGGCGACCTGGTCGAGGTCCACCAGTCCCAGAACGCGACCACGCTGTGGTACCGCGTCGGCCGTCTCGGTGCGGACGGCGAGATCAGCTGGTCCCCCAGCCGCCAGTACGACAACGGTGTCCTGCCGTCGGTCGCGTTCACGGACCCGGCCGGCACGGAGCTGCGCGAGATCCACCGTAGCCAGAGCAGCAGTCAGAACTGGCGCTGGGACGGTGTACTGGACACCGGCACGTCGGCGGTCTCGTGGCGCGGGAACGCGAAGACCTCCGACGCCCGTTTCGACAAAACCACCTCGATCCGCGGCACGTCGAGCGTGCACGTGTGGACCGGAGCGGACGGCCCGACTCCGGCGCGGACCCTGCGCGTGGACACCGACCGGTTCACCGGTGATCGCATCCGCTACCGGCAGACAGCCTTCGACGAGTTCCAGAAGGGCGACAGCGCGGAGCTCCAGCAGGGGGCCCTGTTCTACGCCGCACCGGCGACCGAGTCCGCCTTCATCACATCAGCACGGCAATCAGGGCGGCTCGTGCGCGGCTGGGACTTCGACACCGCGGGCATGGCGACGACCCCGTCGGCCAACCACCCGGCGACCAACCATCCCTACGACGCCTGGTACGAGAACCTCCTCACCCAATTAGGCGCCGTCCGGTAACGCCTCCATCGGCCCCGAACGCCGCAGACCGATCGACAAGGCCGCTCGCGGCAGGCCGCACCGGGCGCCGTGCTTCATCAAAGCTGATCCGGTGCCGGTCGGGCCCGGATCCGGGCCGCGATCGGCACCGCCCATGCGCCCTCGAACAGTCCCCAGATGCCGACCGTCTTCGGATTCACGTCGGCGCGGGCCTGCAGAGTTCGCGCCGTCGCGAGTGCGTCGCCGTCTCACGGCGGCCGTCCGCCGGCTCTCGGCGGGTTGGAAGCCCGCTCGAATCGCGGTGGAAGCCTCCCACCGCTCGATGATCCTGATTGGAGTCTCCAAGGCATCCTCGAGCACGTGCCCGTAGTGCTGTCGTCAAAGGTTCGTGGCGAAAAGAGGAAAGCGCATGGACGAGGCGAGAGGCCACGGTTGCGGCCTGGAGACGGAGGCCGCGTCCGGCCGGGTCTGCGGGCCCCGGGCGGACGGGGTCGAGGGCTCATGAGCGCCCAGGGGCCCGGGACCCGCGGTCCCGGCGAGAGCCACGACGCCGCCGACCGGTATGACGGCGCGGTGTCGGTGCGCGCGATGCCGCGCTGGTACATGACGCTCTTCGCCACCGACGCGCTCGAACGTTTCGGCTTCTACGGCATGCAGGCCATCCTGGTGCTGTACGCCGCGGCACCCCGCTCCACGGGCGGGCTCGGCCTGGCCAGGGCGGACGCCGCCGCGCTGTTCGGGGCGTGGATCGGCCTGATGTTCATCCTGTCGATGGCGGGCGGCTGGGCGGGGGACCGGCTGCTGGGCCAGCGGCCCGCGCTGCTGGCCGGATGCGTGTTCAGCGGGCTCGGCTACCTGCTCCTGGCGATCCCGACCGGCGTCATGACGGCGGTCGGACTGTGCGTGCTGGCGGTCGGCGGCGGCCTGTTCAAGCCGAACCACCAAGCGATGATCAACCTGATGTTCGGCGGCAGCAAGGGGCGCGAGTCGGGCATCTCGCTGATGTACGTCGGCGTCCAGGTCTCCGCCCTGCTGGCGCCGCTGGTCACCGCCTTCCTCGGCGAGCGGGTCAGCTGGCATCTCGCTTTCTCGGTGGCGGCGGTGGCCGTGATCGCCACCGGTGTGGTGTTCGCCTCCACCGGGGCGCAGTTCCACGGTGTCGGCGCCCGGCCGCCGAGGCCGCTCACGCCCGGGGAACGCCGCGTCCTGCTCACCCGGACGTCCGCGGCCGGCGCGGTGCTGGCCGGGCTGCTCGTCGTCATGGCGCTCGCCGGCGTGCTCAGCCCCAGCACGGCGATCATGATCACCGGCGTGCTGACCGTCCTCGTGCCGCCCATCGGTTACCTGACGCTGTACCGGAACCCGGAGCTCGGCGTGACCGACCGGCGGCGGCTCCGCGCCTTCCTCGCGGTGCTGCTGGGCAGCACGCTGTTCTGGATGATCATCGCCCACGCGGCGTCGCTGCTCAATCTGTTCGCCCGTGACCACGTCGACCTCGACGTGGTCGGCTTCACCGTGCCGGCCGGCTGGCTGCAGGCGGTGACGCCGATGTTCATCCTGGTGCTCGCGCCGATGATCGCCTCGGTGCTGCCCCGGATCGGCGGGCGGCAGCACGTCGCGATCAAGTTCGCCGCCGGGCTGCTGCTGGTGGGCGGCGGTTTCCTGGTGATGTCGGTCGCGGCCGCGCTCGCCGCCGGAGACACGAGGATCTCCCCGCTCTGGCTGATCGTGGTCTACCTGACGCACGCCTGCGGCGAGGTCGTCGTCGCGGCGGTGAGCATCTCGGCGCTGGCCGACGTGCTCCCCCGCCCGTTCATGGGACGGGTCGTCGGCGTCTACTGGCTGTTCGCCGCGCTCGGCGGCGGGCTGGGCAGCGGCGTCGTACGGCTGAGTGAGGTCGTCCCCGAGACCGCCTACTACCTCGGCCTCGGTCTTGTCGCGGTGCTGGTCGGCCTCGGCTTCCTGCTCCGGCGCGCGGCGCTGAGCCGCGCGCTGGCGACGGACGATCACGTGGACGCCACGGTGGGTTGACCGGGCCGCTCGTCTCCTCCACCGGAGTTCGAGGGGCTTCCCGGCTTTCACCGAGGTCTGAGGGGCTCCTCACCTTCCACTGAGGTCTGAGGGGTTTCCCGGCTTTTATCGAAGTCTGAGGGGCTCCTCACCTTCCATTGAGGTCTGAGGGGTTCCCCGGCGTCGCCGGCGGTTCGGGGACGGCCGGCGGAACGAGCCGCGGTCAGCGGGCGGCCACGTCCCGCCGCCCGCCTTCCCGGCGGGCCAGCCGGCGGGCCAGGTACGGAGCCGTCACGCTGTCCCGTGCACCCGCCACCACGTGCGGCGGGCCGGCCGCGACGACGCGCCCGCCCGCCTCACCGCCGCCGGGCCCCAGATCGATCACCCAGTCCGTGCCCGCCACCACGTCCATGTCATGCTCCACGAGCACCACCGTGTTCCCCGCCGCGACGAGCTCGCGTAGCTGTGCCACCAGCAGGTCGACATCGGCCGGGTGCAGCCCGCTGGTCGGTTCGTCCAGGACGTACAGGGTGTGGCCCCTGCGCACGCGTTGCAGCTCGCTGGCCAGTTTGACGCGCTGCGCCTCGCCGCCGGACAGGGTGGTCGCCGGCTGGCCCAGCCGCAGGTATCCCAGCCCGACCTCCGACAGCACCTCCAGGCTCCTGACCGCGCCGGGGACGTCCCGCAGGAAGCCGCGCGCCTGCTCGACGGTCATGTCGAGCACGTCGGCGATGGAGCGCCCCGCCACCGTCACCCGCAGGGTCTCGGGGTTGTAGCGCGCGCCGTGACAGACCGGGCACGGGGCGGTCGCGCCCGGCAGGAACAGCATCTCGATGAAGATCGACCCCTGTCCCTGGCAGTTCTCGCACCGTCCGCCGGGGACGTTGAAGGAGAAGCGGCCGGCGTCGTAACCGTGGCGGCGCGCCTGCGGGGTCGCGGCGAAGAGTCGGCGGACCGCGTCGAACAGGCCGGTGTAGGTGGCCAGGTTCGATCGCGGGGTACGCCCGATCGGCCGCTGGTCGACGCGGACCAGGCGGCGGATCGGCTCCAGGCCGGTCGCCGTCACGTGGGCCACGACCTCCTCGGGCGTGGAACCGTCCGGCCCCGCACCCGGGACGGGCGTGGAACCGTCCGGCCCCGTACCAGGGAGGGCCGTGAAGCCGGACGGCTCCGCGCGCCCGCCGCCTTCCTCGTGCCCGGCGCCGGTGTCCTCGCCCTCGCGGGCGCCCAGCTGTCC
Source organism: Streptosporangium minutum (assembly GCF_002149035.1). Classification (GTDB taxonomy): domain Bacteria; phylum Actinomycetota; class Actinomycetes; order Streptosporangiales; family Streptosporangiaceae; genus Streptosporangium; species Streptosporangium minutum. The sequence continues at coordinate 9,880 of NZ_NGFP01000059.1, read as the reverse complement.
CGGGTCGTCGGCGTCGGCACCCAGGTGCTCGGCGACGACGCCGGTCAGCACCTGGCTCACCAGCGTGCTCTTCCCCGAACCCGAGACGCCCGTGACCGCGGTGAAGGTGCCCAGCGGGAAACGCACATCCAGGTCGCGGAGGTTGTGCCGGGTGATGCCGCGCAGTTCCAGCCAGCCGGAGGGACGGCGCACGTCCCGGTCGCCGGTACGGTCCGCCTGCTCGAAGAGGTAGCGGCGGGTGGCCGASTCGGCCACCCGCGCCAGGCCCGCGACCTCGCCGCTGTACAGCACCCGCCCGCCGTGCTCCCCGGCTCCGGGGCCGACGTCGACGATCCAGTCGGCCTGACGCATGACATCCAGGTTGTGCTCGACGACGAACAGCGAGTTGCCCGCCCCCCGCAGCCGGCGCATGGCCTCCAGCAGCGCCTCGGTGTCGGACGGATGCAGGCCGGCCGACGGCTCGTCGAGCACGTACAGCACTCCGAACAGGCCCGACCGCAGCTGGGTGGCCAGCCGGAGCCGCTGCAGCTCCCCTGACGAGAGCGTCGCGGTGGACCGGTCCGTGCTCAGGTATCCCAGCCCCAGCTCGGCCATGGTCCGGATGCGCTCCAGCAGGTTGCCCACCAGCGCCGCCGCGGCCTCCGCCCGCGCGTCCGGCGGCCCGGCCGCGTCGAGGTCTCCGGCGCGGACCGCGCCGGAGAGCACCCCGGCCAGCTCCGTCAGGGGCAGGGCCGCCATCTCGGTGATGTCCCGGCCGGCGAAGCGTACGGCCAGCGCCTCCGGACGCAGCCGTCTGCCCCCGCACACCGGGCACGGGGAGGAGAGCAGGAACCGGGCGGCCCGCGCGCGCAGGGAGGCGCTCTTCGTCGTGGCGTAGGTGTGCAGCACATACCGCCGGGCGCTGGAGAAGGTCCCCTGGTAGTCGCGGGCCACCTTGCCGGGGTCACGCACGGGGTGGACGGTGACGACCGGCTGCTCGTCGGTCATCAGGATCCACTCGCGCTGCTCGGCGGGCAGCTCCGACCACGGACGGTCGACGTCGACTCCCAGTTCGACGAGGATGTCGCGGTAGTTCTTGCCCTGCCAGGCGCCGGGCCACGCGGCGACCGCGCCCTCACGGATGCTCAGGCCGGGGTCCGGGACCAGGCTCTCCTCGCTGACCGTGTGCACCCGGCCCAGGCCGTGGCAGTGCGGGCAGGCCCCGATCGGGGTGTTCGGCGAGAAGGAGTCGGAGTCCAGGTGCTCCGCGCCGGGGGGATAGGCGCCGGCACGGGAGAACAGCATCCGCAGGACGTTGGAGAGGTGGGTCACGGTGCCCACCGACGAGCGGGTGCTGCCGCCGCCCCGCGCCTGCCGCAGGGCGACCGCCGGGGGGAGGCCGGTGATGTCGCCGACCTTGGGAGCCCCCACCTGCTCGATGAGCCGCCGGGCGTAGGGGGTGACGGACTCCAGGTAACGTCGCTGCGCCTCGGCGTAGACGGTCCCGAAGGCCAGGGACGACTTCCCCGAGCCCGACACCCCGGTGAACAGGACGATCTGGTCCCGCGGCGCCTCGACGTCGACGTGGCGCAGGTTGTGCTCCCGCGCGTCCCGCACGCGGATCATGGGATCCGTCGCGTGATCCGGCAGGCCGGCCGGCGGGCGCGTTCCGGATCCGGTCATCCCGGCACTCTCACCACGGCTGTCCGACCGGACGGGCGGAACCGGTGCCGGGACGGTACACCGCATGTTCTTCCGATCATGGCGTCAGTATATTCGCAGCTCAGTCCGCCTGCCTGTGACGTCCTGGCGCCGGTTCCGCCGGCGGACCATGCGCTACCGGCGTCCTGGCCCGGTGCCGTGCCGCCGGCGGACCGTGCGCTACCGGCGTCCTGGCCCGGTGCCGTGCCGCCGGCGGACCGTGCGCTACCGGCGTCCCGGCCCGGTGCCGTTCCGCCGGCAGACCGCGCGCTACCAGCCGCGGGCGAGCACGAGCCCGCTGGCGACGCCCAGGAGGACGGAGGCTGCGGCCGCGACGTGGGCGACCCACGCGGCGCCTCGCGACACGCCTCCCGCCGCGCTCCCTCCCGGCCTCCCCGGATCACCCGGTCCCGCCGCGCGGTGCGGTCTCCCCGGATCGCCTGATCCTTCCGGGTCTCCCGGTCTTTCCAGGTTTCCCGGGTTTCCCGGGTTTCCCGGGTCTCCCGGCCGGAACACCGGGACGATCCATCGCAGGTAGTAGAAGACGCTCGCGACGGTGTTCGCCGCCGCGACCACGGCGAGCCAGGCCTGGCCGGCGTCCCAGGCGGCGGCGAAGGCCAGCAGCTTGCCGACGAAGACGGCGGTCGGCGGGGTGCCGATGAACCCGAACAGGCATACGGCGAGCGACGCGGCGAGGCCGGGGGAGCGCCGCGCCAGGCCGGTGTAGCCGCCCAGTGAGTCGCGTCCCGTGGCGACGACCACGGCGAAGGCCCCCACATTGGTGACGGCGTACGCGCCGAGGTAGAACAGCAGCGCCGGTGCGGCGAGGTCGCCGCGTCCGGCCGCGACGACGGGCAGCAGGAGGTAGCCGGCCTGGCTGATCGTCGAGTAGGCCAGCAGCCGCCGTACGTTGTCCTGGAAGAAGGCGGCCAGGTTGCCCAGGGTCATCGTCGCCGTGGCGATCAGGGCCAGCAGCAGCCGCCAGTCGGCGGCCGAGGCCGCGAAGAACTCGCCCGCCATGCGGAACAGCGCGACGAACGCGCCGACCTTCGGGACGGTCGTGACGAACGCGGCGACGGCGGCGGGCGCCCCCTCGGCGACGTCCGGCACCCAGAAATGGGCGGGCACGCCGCCGATCTTGAAGAGCACGCCGGCGAGCAGGGCGACGAGGGCGCAGGCCACGGCGGCCCCGGGGACGCCGGCGAGCCGCTCACCCAGCGCCGCGTAGGTCGTCGAGCCCGTGAGGCCGTACAGCAGCGTCACCCCCGCCAGCATCGGGACGCCGAGGAAGGCGCCCATCAGGTAGTACTTGAGCGCCGCCTCGGTGCCGGGCGCGTCCTTCGCGAAACCCGTCAGGGCGTAGGCGGGGATGCTCGCCAGGAGGTAGGCAGCGACGAAGACGAGCAGGTCGCCGGTCCCCGCCAGGATGACCGCGCCCAGGGCGGAGAGCAGGAGCAGGACGTAGGCCTCGGTTTCGCGCCGGCGCCCGCGCGCCCAGCCGGACGCCAGGACGACCACGAGCAGGGTGGCGAGCATGACCGTGGCCCGCGTGACGTGGGTGAGCGGGTCGAGGACGTAGGACTCGAAGGCCGTGCCGCCGGGCCGGGCGGCCGCGAACGCACCGGCGGCCAGCCCGCCGGTGAGAGCCAGGCCGCAGATCCACGCCACGATCGGCTGGCGGTGACGTGGCAGGAACATGCCGGTGAGCAGTCCCAGGACCGCCCCGCCGAGCATGAACAGCTCCGGGAGGAGGGCGAGGGGATCGTCGTTCAACGGAGCTCCCTGAGCGTGCGACCTTGCGGCTCCGGTCGTGAAGAGGGCTCCGGCCCTGGAGAGGGAGTCACCGGCCCACCAGGGAGACCACCGCGGCGGAGGCCGGCTCGATCATGTCCAGCAGCCATCGGGGGGCGATCCCGATGATCAGGGACAGCAGGAGGAGAGGCGCCACGGCGGCCAGTTCCTCCGGCCGCACGTCGGTGACCCTCGGCGTCAGCTCCCCCGGCCGGCCCAGGTAGGCCCGGTGCAGCATCCGCAGCAGCAGCGCGGCGGTGATGAGGACGCCGGTCACGGACAGCGCGCCGGCGACCACGGCGCCGGGCGTCCCGATGCCGATGACCCCGGCGAAGATCTGGAACTCGGCGATGAAGCCGGACAGCCCCGGCAGCCCGAGGGAGGCGAAGGCGGCCACGGCCGTGAGCCCGGTGAAGATCGGCGCGGTCGCGGCGATGCCGCCGAACCCGCCGAGGCCGTAGCTGCGAGCGCGGTCCCACAGGACGCCGGTGAGCAGGAAGAGCGCGCCCGTGACCAGCCCGTGGCTGACCATCTGGGTGACGGCCCCGCTGACCGCCAGCTCTCTGGCCCGCGCGTCCCCGGCCACCAGGCCCGCGGCGCCCAGGGCGAGGACGACGTAGCCCATGTGGTTGACCGAGGTGTAGGCGATCAGCCGTTTGAGGTCGTTCTGGGCCAGGGCGACCAGCGCGCCGTACAGCACGCCGGCCACCCCGGCCACGACGAAAACCCAGGCGTGGCGCTGCCAGGCGCCGGGCAGCATCGGCATCGCGATCCGGGCGAAGCCGTAGGTGCCCATCTTCAGCAGCACGCCCGCGAGAACGGCCGATCCGGCGGCCGGGGCGTCGGTGTGCGCCGGTGGGAGCCAGGTGTGGAACGGCACGGTCGGCGTCTTGACCGCCAGCCCCACGCCGACGGCGAGCAGCACGAGCCCGGCGGTCCCGGGGGCGTCCCCGAAGGGCGGGGCGTGGGTCAGGTCGACCATGTCGAAGGTGCGCGGGTCACTGCCGAGGTAGAGCCCGATGAAGCCGAGCAGCAGGGCGAGCGATCCCAGGAAGGTGTAGAGGAAGAACTTCAGCGCCGAACGGAGGCGGTCGCCGTGTCCCCATCCGGCGATCACGAAGTACATGCCCACGATGGACAGGTCGAAGAAGACGAAGAACAGCAGCAGGTCCAGCGCGGCGAACAGGCCCAGGCAGACCGTCTGCAGGGACAGGAAGAGCGCGGCGTAGGCGCGGGCCCGCGGGGTCTCGCGCAGTGAGTAGATCGCGCACACCAGGAACAGCAGCGCGGTCATCGCGATGAGCGGCAGCGACATCCCGTCGACGCCCACGTGGTACCCGGCGCCCACGGACGGGATCCAGCGCATCCGCGTCTCGTAGCCGATCCCGCCCTCGTACCTCACCCACATCACGGCGACCAGCAGCAGGTCGGCGGCCGCGGCGGCGATCCAGACCCGGGTCGCCGCACGCCCGCCCAGCCGGGGCAGGAGCAGGACTCCGGCGGCCGCGGCCAGCGGCAGGAAGATCACGGCGGAGAGCACGCTCACCTCACCAGCGCGATCACGACGGCCAGCAGGACGAGTCCCACCGCCGCCTGCGCGAAATAGGTGTGCACCTGGCCGGTCTGCGGGCGCCGGGCGAGAGCGGCGAGCCCGGCCACCCCCGAGGCGACGGCGCGCACCGCGCCGTCCGCACCCGCCTCCCCCCACCTTTTCGCAAGCCGGGCCGCCGCCATCCCGGCCCGCGGGACGCTCCGGACCGCGCCGTCGACCACCCGGTCGTCGAAGCGCGCCAGCGACCGCGCCAGCGCCGTCAGCGGCCGCCACACCACGGCGACCGCGGCCCGCTCCAGATACAGCCATTCGCCGAGCACCCGGGGGGCGGGCAGTGCCCGATCCCGTACGGCCAGCACCACGACGATCGCCAGCGCGCCGGACAGCAGCAGCTCACCGCCGCCCGGACCGGGCTCCGAGGGGGCTCCCAGCAGCCGCCGCCAGGCGTCGAAGACCGCGGGCGGCCCGACCGCGCCGAAGGCCGCCGCCACCAGGGCGAGCACCGGCAGGGGCAGGCGTTCGAGGAGATCGACGCGATGGGTGCCGGGCTGCTCGGAGCCGTCCCGAGTCCCGGCGTCCATGGGACGCCAGACCGCGAACACGGCCCTGGCCGCGTAGGCGGCGGCCAGCAGCGCGGCGGCGAGCGAGACGAGATACAGGGGCGGCGACCGCTCGGCCACCGCGGACAGGACGGAGCCCTTGGTGACCCACAGCGACAGCGGCGGCAGCCCCGCGAGCGCCAGGGCCCCGATCGCGAAGGTGATCCCGACGAGCCGGTGGCGCCGGGCCGCTCCGTGCAGCTCGGTCAGGTCCTTGGTGCCCAGCGCCGTCAGCCACGCCCCGGCGCACAGGAAGAGCAGGCTCTTGACCGCGGCGTGCGCGACCAGGTGCGCGGTGCCTCCGGCCACCGAGGACACGCCGGCGGCGAGCACCATGAAGCCGACCTGCGCGCAGGTGGACGCCGCCAGCAACTGCTTGAGATCACTTTGGGCGACGGCCACGGCTCCGAGCAGCAGCGCCGTCAGCGCTCCCGCCCAGGCGACCAGCGGGGCGGCCCAGCCCGTCGCGGCGAGCAACGGCTGCGCGCGCAGCAGCAGGTAGGCCCCGGCGGCGACCATGGTGGCCGAGTGGAGCAGCGCCGACACCGGGCTCGGGCCCGCCATCGCCCGTGACAGCCAGAAGGAGAACGGCAGCTGGGCCGACTTGCCCAGCGCGGCGGCGACGATCCCGGCGGCGATCAGGTCGCGCCAGGGCCGTGCGCTCCCCGCGAGCCCGGCCATGTCCAGCGACCAGGCCGAGGCGAGGGCGCAACCGGCGGCGAGGTACAGGCCCATGTCCCCGGTGCGGGTGGTGACGAAGGCGATGCCCGCCGATCTCACCCGATGGTCGTCGCGCCACCGGAACCCGATCAGCGCGTACGACATCGCCCCCATGACCTCCCACGCCATCAGCAGGAGCACGAGGTCGGTGGCCGTGACGGTGACCAGCATGGCCCCGGTGAACAGCAGCATCAGCCCGGAGAACCGGCCGCGGTCCTCGCGGATCTGCCCGGCGGCGAAGACGAGCACGGCCAGCGCGGCGGTGGACACGGTGACGACCATCACCGCCGACAGCCCGTCGACCGCCGGCCCCGCCCGCAGCCCGGCGAACAGCGTCGTGGAGGACTGGGGGCGGGTGATCGCGGCGAGCACCGCCAGGGCGAGCGTCACGGCGGCGACCGCGACGGCCGTCGTCGGCGCCGCCCGGTCCACCCGGTGGCCGGTGAGCGCCAGGAGCCCGCCCGAGACGACCGGCAGACCGGGCAGCAGCCAGGCGAGCACGCTCATCCCCTCAGATCCCCGGCGTCGTCGGTCATGTCCACGTCGCGCGCCCGGAAGATCGCTGTGGTGACGGCGAAGCCCATGGCCATCTCCAGGGCCATGACGGTCACGGCGACCAGGACCAGCACCTGGCCGTCGGCGCTCGCCGGGGCCACGTGGTACCAGAAGGCGCCGCCGGCCACGATCAGCCCGTTGATCATGAGTTCGAGGCCCATCATCAGCATGACGATCGCCTGCTGCGACAGCGCGCCGTACAGCCCCACGGAGAACAGGGCGGCGGCGAGCAGCAGGAAGGCCTGAAGTCCCACCTCAGCGGCCCTCCTCGGGACGGGGGCGCGGGCGGTCGCCGTCGTAGCGTCCCCGGTGGGTCGCCAGCACCGTCGTGGAGATCATCGTGGCGAGGATGGCCACCCCCACGACCATCATGACGAGCATCTTCGGCCCCATGATCGACAGGCCCAGCGCATGGGTCGGATCGGCCGGCGGGCCGCCCCGGCGTCGCGGCCAGGGAGCGAGGAACACCCCGGCCACCAGGAGGAGGAAGACGCCCGCGGCGATGAGCGGGGCTCCGCGGCTGTTGTGCACCATCTTCATCGGCATGAGCCCGGCCGGGTTCATCATGTACATGATCATGAAGACCGCCATGACCATCATCTCCATGACCATCATGAGGACGATCAGAACGCCCAGGTACGACAGGTCGATCAGGAGGAAGACCAGCCCCACGCCGACCAGCGACGTCAGCAGGGCGAACGTCGCCCGCGCCATCGAGTCGACGACGAACACCGCGACGCCGCTCGCCGCCGAGAGCACGGCGAGCACCCAGAACGCGACGGACTGGAGCGTCACAGCACCACGATCCCGACGGCGAGCATCTGCAGCAGCGCGGCGGGGATCAGCACCAGCCAGGACAGCCACGTGAAGCGGTCCATCCGTACGGCGGGCAGCCGGTGCCTGGCCCACACCAGGACGGCGAGCACGGCCACCGTCTTGAGCAGCGTCCACAGCCACGGCGGCAGCACCGGACCGCCGCCGCCGCCCAGGAAGAGCGGCACTGCCGCCGCGGCCGCCACCACCAGCAGCGTGTAGCGTCCCGTCTGGAAGACCAGCCGGTCCGGTCCGGACAGCTCGGCCCGCACCCCGCCCGCGATGTCGGAGCCCACCGGCCGGCTCATCGGCCCCCAGAAGGCCATCGCCAGGGCTGAGACGAGATACACGGCGAAGGCGACCGGCATCCAGACCGCGAACCACAGCCCCCGCTGCGCACCCGCCACGTCGCTCATGTTCAGTGATCCCGCGCCCAGCGCCGCCGTGATCAGGGCGAACATGTGCGGAAGCTCGTAGGCCAGGCCCTGCGCCACGGCCCGGTACCCGCCGATCAGCGGATAGACCGAGTCGGGCCCCCAGCCGGTCAGCCAGAGCGAGCCCCAGACGCAGACCTCCATGGCGTTGAACCACACGACGCCCACCGCCAGATCCGCCACCGGCCTGTCTCCGAGCGGCAGCACGGCGGCTGCCAGCACCGCGACGACGGGGAGGCCGCAGACCCCCGCGCGCATCAGCAGGGTGTCGGCCGACGGAGTGCGCCGGCGCTGCTGCACCAGCAGCCGCGCCACCTCCCGCGGCGGGTCTCCGAGGCCTGACAGCCGTAGCGCCGTCCCGAGGACCGAGTCGAAGGCGGCAGCGGCCCACGCGAGCACGAGGAGAGCGCCGAGAAGCGCGATCGGCGTCCACAACGGCGTCGTCTCACGCATGAGGGGCCTCGTACGCCGGCCGTACCTGATCCAGGTCGGGGTCGAGGCCGGCCACGATCAGCCGCGCGGCGGCGAGCTCGGCGCCGGCGAGCAGCGTGGGCAGCACGGCCAGCAGGGACTCCGAGGGCCGCTCGCCCACGGGTCCGCGAGGCCCCTCGTCATCGGCCAGGCGTGACCGGTCGTCCAGCTCGCCCAGCGCCGCCTCCGTCCCGGCGAGCCATCTCTCCATCCGGGCCACCACGTCTCCCCGCACCCGTACGGCGGGCCCGAATGAGGCGTCGGCCGTTCCCAGGCCGCGCAGCATCCAGCGCAGTGACCGCGAGCGCCGCACCCGGCGGGCGAACCGCGCGAAGTCCTCGGCGAGCCCGGCGTCCGGCCGCTCCCACAGCAGGCGGTCGCGCAGCCGCCGCGCCCGCGTCGCCGAGCTGTCCCAGCCGGACACCGCCAGCAGCCGTCCGAGACTGTCCAGGTGGGATGCCGCCCTGCGGCGGGCGGCCTCGCCCCGGGTCACGTGCCGGCCCGCGAGGGCCGCCAGCCAGGGCTCGTCCCAGAACCGCTCCACGCCCGACCCGCCGGAAATCCGGACCCGCGCCCGCTGGATCACGTCCCCCTGCAGGACGGTCTCCACCACCAGCCCGGCCGGCCAGTCGGGCAGCACCGGGCCCAGCGGGACGTGCAGCCGGTCGAGGGTGAGGCCGTCACGGTCGGGCCCCCTGCCGGCCATCCTCAGCCCCCCGGGACCGCCCATGCCGTGCCCGTCTCCGTGTCCGGGGCCGCCCATGCCGTGTCCGTCCTCGTCCTCGTCCCCGTCGCCGTCCCCGTCCCCGTGTCCGGGACCGTCCACGTCGTGCCCGTCCTCGTGCTCCTGCCGTCCGTGCTCGGGCCCGTCTCCGTGTCCGTGCTCCTGCCGTCCGTGCTCGGGCCCGTTTCCGTGTCCGTGCGCCCCGTCCCTGCCCCGACGCGCCTGGCGCCTGACACGCTCGGCCGCGTCGCGGCGCTGGGCGGGACCGTCGGCCAGGCGGCTCACCGCGCCGTCCAGCGCGTCGGCCACCTGCTCCGGCCGGAGGTCGTCACGCAGCTCGACCCGTGCCCTCGGGCAGGGCGTGTCCGCCCAGATCGTCTCCACCGCCCGGGCCAGGGACTCCTCAGGCGAGCCGCAGACCACGAGCAGGTCCGCGGCCGCCGGTGTGCCGGCGCGCCGCCAGCCGCGCCGCGCCAGCTCGGCCTCCGCGAGCAACCGGGCGCGCGTTCCGTGCGGAACCGCCACGAGGAGGGAGGGCGGG
>NZ_NGFP01000058.1 GCF_002149035.1 Streptosporangium minutum | reverse complement strand
ACCCCGGACCGCCCTAYCCCGGCCCGCCCTGATGTCCTCGGCCGCACCCCGCCGATGACCGGTCCGGTTCTCTCCTCGATAATCTCGTGTTGCTCTTACCGGCGCCTGACAGGGCGGCGCCGATCAGGAAGAGGGGGAGGTCGGGCAGCCAGATGCCCGCCGCCGTGAGCGGAAGCCCCCTCAGCCGGCTCGAACTACGGAAACCGCCCTCGACCGTCGGGCGTTGAGCGATCCTCATGCTGCGGGCGCGACGAGTTCCAGGAACTGCTCGATGTCGGTGTGCCGACCGTCCCGGTCGACTGCGGTGATGTAGCCGTCGGGCCGCACCAGGATCAGGGTGGGGCCGGTGACGCCGTAGCTCCGCTTCAGGCCGGAGCCAGGGTCGGACACGGCCAGGGTGTCGAGGGGATCGCCCATGGCCGGCCAAGCCAGGGTCGCGGTGGTCGCCGCCGCGCCGTCGCCCAGAGCGAGCAGGGTGAACTTCGGTCCTCGGAACGCCTGGTGCAGACGGCCGGAGCGGCCATGGATGTCGGTGTAGGCGGCGTTCATCGTCTCTCCCACGCTCCGGCCCATCCCGAACCATTTCGACTACGATGTAGCCGAAATTGGGTGGGGTCACAACAGCACCTGACGGCCTGCCGACGCCACGAGGCGACGGCGCGGGACAGCGGGATACTGGTGGAGTGCAGTCGATGAGCGGATCCGAACCCAAGACCACACCGAACGGGGTGGGAGCGGTCGCCAAGTCCCCCGGCCGGCCGAGAATGCCGTTCGAACGCATCATCGCCACCGCTCTGGAGATCGTGGACGCCGAGGGAGCGGAGGCCCTCACACTCCGTGCCTTGGCGCAGCGGCTCGGATCGAGCACCGCCACGCTCTACCGTCACGTCGACAACCGCGCCGACCTGGTCGGCCACGTGGTCGAACGCGTGTTCAGCGAGATCGCCGTCGATAGCGAGGCGCTCGAAGGCGCCGACATGTCGCGGGCCTGCGAGCACCTCGCGAGGAGCCTGTTCGACGCCATCGCCCGTCATCCCAACGCGGCTCCGCTTCTCATCGAGACCGTCCCGACCGGACCGCATGCGATGGCTTTCCGCGAGGTCTGCCTGTCAACCCTGCTCGCCCATGGCTTCCCCCCTGCGACCGCACGGATGCTCGCCGCCGCCCTCGGGCGCTTCGTCATCGGTTTCGCCCTGCAACTGCGCACCGACGCCGACCAGCAGGACGCCGATAAGCAGGCCGGAGACCGGCTGTTCCATGTGGACCCGGCTGTGTACCCCGCGATCAGCCGGACGGCGGACGAGGCCACCGTGCCCCTCGCCGAGGAGTTCGCCCTCGGCCTGGACCTTCTACTCAGAGGTATGCGCGATTTCGCAGCCGCAGGCCACGACCACCGCGGTTAGACCCCGGTCGGACTCTCCCGTTCGGCGCGCTCCAGCAGGTGGCGGCGCCGGAGACCGGCGATCCCCGATCCGTCGAGATACGACACGAGGCCCTGCGATACGAGAACCGGGTAGAGAAGCAACGAATGTGACCTGACATTCTTGGACACGAGGGGGGATCAGAGAATGACTCAGGCACAGATCGGTGTTACCGGCTTGGCGGTCATGGGCGCGAACCTCGCCCGCAACCTGGCGCGGCACGGGCACGCGGTAGCCATACACAACAGGTCGCGGTTCCGGACCAAGGCGCTGATGGAGGAGCACGGCGACGAGGGGGCGTTCGTCGCCTGCGAGACCCCGGAGGAGCTCGTCGCGGCGCTGGAGCGCCCCCGGCGCATCCTCATCATGGTGAAGGCGGGCGCCCCGACCGACGCGGTGATCGAGGAGTTCGCCCCCCTGCTGGAGCCGGGCGACATGCTCGTGGACGGCGGGAACGCGCACTTCCTCGACACCCGCAGGCGGGAGGCGGCGCTGCGCGAGCAGGGCGTCCACTTCGTCGGGGCGGGGGTGTCCGGTGGCGAGGAGGGGGCGCTGCTCGGGCCGAGCATCATGCCGGGCGGCTCCCGGGAGTCCTACGAGGCGCTGGGCCCGCTGCTGGAAGACATCGCCGCGAAGGTGGACAGCGTGCCCTGCTGTACCCACATCGGCCCCGACGGCGCCGGGCACTTCGTCAAGATGGTGCACAACGGCATCGAGTACGCCGACATGCAGCTCATCGCCGAGGCCTACGACCTGCTCAGGCAGGGGCTCGGCCTGAGCCCGGCGGAGCTCGCGGACGTCTTCGAGGAGTGGAACAAGGGCGAGCTGTCCTCCTACCTCATCGAGATCACCGCCGAGGTGCTCCGGCAGATCGACGCCGCCACCGGCAGGCCGCTCGTGGACGTCATCGCCGACCGGGCCGAGCAGAAGGGCACCGGCCGGTGGACCGTGCAGATCGCGCTGGATCTGGGTGTCCCGGTGAGCGGTATCGCCGAGGCGGTGTTCGCCCGCTCGGTCTCCGGCCACGCGGACCTGCGTGAGGCCGCACGCGGCCTGCCCGGCCCCTCGGGCGTGCCGGCCGGGTCGGTCGGCGAGGGTTTCGCCGAGGACGTGCGGCGGGCACTGTACGCGTCGAAGATCATCGCTTACGCGCAGGGGTTCGACCAGATCAGGGCCGGGAGCGCGGAGTACGGCTGGGATGTGGATCCGGGCTCGCTGGCCACGATCTGGCGCGGCGGCTGCATCATCCGGGCCGTCTTCCTCGACCGCATCCGCGAGGCCTACGAGGAGGAGACCCCGCCGGTGACCCTGCTGACCGCCCCCCTGTTCGTCGAGGCCCTGGGCCTGGCGCAGGAGTCGTGGCGGCGGGTGGTGGCGAAGGCGGCGGAGCTGGGCATCCCGGCGCCCGGCTTCTCGACCGCGCTGGCCTACTACGACTCGCTGCGGGCCGAGCGTCTGCCCGCGGCCCTGATCCAGGGCCAGCGGGACTTCTTCGGCGCGCATACCTACCAGCGGACGGACCGGGAGGGCTCCTTCCACACCCTGTGGTCCGGCGACCGCACGGAGATCGGAGCCTGAGACCCCGGGCCTGAGACCCCGAGCCGGCGGCACAGGGTCGACGGCGCCTTCCCTTCTCCGTGCCCTCGCCGGCCCCGCGGACGAAGGCCCCGGCCGCGTCCGTGATCACCCGCACGGTCAGCGCCGTACGGCTGTCGTGGACGCCGTGCTGCTTGAGTACGGGGAACTCCGGGTTGACATCCTCCCCACGGCTGAAGCCGGGGGATTCCCGCCCTCCCGGGTTGGATCGTCCTGTTCCACCGCAGGTAGCCCCCGGGACGGCCCCAACCCGAGGGCTTACACCCGCTCCCTTGGCCCAGGTGCCGGCCGCCGTACGGCCGGGGAGGGCTGGAGCAGCACGTTCGGCACCGTCCTGTGTGACACGTCGGCGTCGGCGATCGCCGCGTCTCCGGACACGGGCGCCTTTCCGGATTTGAGCATTCGGAGCGCCATGCGGCGTGATCGGATTGTTCGGGTGAAGAGAGCGCGTCGCGATTTGCAGGTGCCGTATACGGTCTGTCAGGACTTCACCGGCTCGACATGACTCAGGGAGCCATCCGTGCTCGACGGAGCCGTACCTCCATCACCGGCCGTCACGGTGATCGAACCCCCCGCCGCCCACCGCCTCCAGCCACTGCTGCACGATCTCGTCAGCGCCGTCATGGCGCCGACGGCCGCGCTGAGCGGCGACGACGGGCAGATCCGGACATCCGGCGTCCAGGGCCTGTTCCACGCCGACTCCCGTGCGCTGTCACAGGCCAGGCTGGAGATCGACGGGCGGGAGCCCGAGGCCGTCGGCTACGCGCCGCGGGGGGCGGGCGGCGTCCGGTTCGTCGCGCTGGCACGATGGCTGGGAGACCCCTCCCCCGACCCCACCGTGCGGATCCACCGCGTCCGGCAGGTCGTGCCGGGCGGCATGAGCGAGCACATCGAGATCGTCTCCACCGCCTCCAGGCCGGTCACCACTACCATTACCTTAGCCCTGAGCTGCGACTTCGCCCCGATAGAGGTGGTGAAGTCGGGGGGTGAGACCGCACCGGCCGCCGGCGCGGGCGGCGGGCCCGGCGAGCTGACGTGGGGTTCGGACGGCATCCGGGTCACGGTGACCGGCGTGGACGCGCACGCCGAGCCGGCGGAGTCCGGACGGGCGGGGCGGCTGAGCTGGCCCGTCGCGCTGGCGCCCCGCGGCCGGACCACGCTCCGCTGGGACGTCGCGGTGCACGACCCGGAGGCCGTGGTGACCGCCCCCGCCCGCCCGGCCGAGTGGGCCGCCGGACAGGGCGGGCCCCGGGTCACCGCCACCGACCACCGGCTGGCCCGGCTCTTCGAGCGGTCCCTGGACGACCTGCGGTCGCTGCGGCTGGCCGAGACGGGCGCCCCCGCCGACGCCTTCCTCGGCGCCGGCGTGCCCTGGTTCCTCACGCTCTTCGGGCGCGACAGCATCTGGGCCGCCCGGATGCTGCTGCCGCTCGGCACCGAGCTGGCCATGGGCACCCTGCGGGTGCTGGCCCGGCGTCAGGGCGCCCGGCTCGACCCCGGTTCCGGCGAGGCTCCCGGGAAGATCATGCATGAGCTGCGGCGGCACGAGTTCGCCCTGGAGAACGACGGCCTGCGCCTGCCGGCCGCCTACTACGGCACGGTCGACGCCACCCCGCTCTGGATCAGCCTGCTGCACGACGCCTGGCGCTGGGGCGCGCCCGAGGTGGAGCTGGCCGCGCTCCTGCCCCATCTGGAGGCCGCCCTCGGCTGGCTCGCCGAGCACGCCGACCCCGACGGCGACGGCTTCGTGGAATACGTCGACACCAGCGGCCGGGGACTGGCCAACCAGGGCTGGAAGGACTCCGGCGACGCGGTGCGCTTCCACGACGGCCGTCAGGCCCGGCCGCCGATCGCCCTGGTCGAGGTACAGGGCTACGCCTACCAGGCGGCCCGGCAGGCCGCGGACCTGCTGGAGGCGTTCGGCCGCCCCGGAGCCGGGCGCTGGCGCGAGCACTCCGGGGCGCTGGCCGAGCGCTTCCGCGCCCGGTTCTGGGTGGACGGCCCGCGGGGCAGGTTCCCCGCGCTGGCCCTGGACCGCGACAAGCGCCCGGTGGACGCGCTGACCAGCAACATCGGGCACCTTCTGGGCACCGGCCTGCTCACCGGCGCCGAGGAGGCCGAGGTCGCCGCCCTGCTGGTCTCACCGGCGATGGCCGGCGGCTTCGGGCTGCGCACGATGTCGGCGGACGAGGGCGGGTTCAGCCCGCTGTCCTACCACTGCGGGTCGATCTGGGCCCACGACACCGCGATCGTGGTCGCCGGGCTGGCGCGGGCGGGGTTCGGCGCGCAGGCGGCGCAGCTCGCCGGAGGGCTGCTCACCGCGGGCGAGACGTTCGGTTACCGGCTGCCGGAGCTGTTCGGCGGCGACGACCGCGAGACGCTCGGGCGTCCCGTGCCCTACCCCGCGGCCTGCCGCCCGCAGGCGTGGTCGGCCGCGGCCGCGGTGACGATCGTGCACGCCGCGCTGGGCCTCTACCCCGACGTGCCCGCCGGCCGGGTGCTGCTCCGCCCGCTCGCGGGCGCTCCTCTGGGCGCGCTCTCCGCGCGCGGGCTCCGGATCGGCGGCGCCGAGGTGAGCGCGGCGGTGGACCTGGACGGCTCGGTCAGCGTGACCGGCCTGCCCGCCGGGCTCCTCCTGGAGACCGCCGCGGGCGGGCCCGTGACCGTGGCGTCGGCGCGGGCGGGAACGCCACCGGACGGCGTCCCCGCGGAAGGTCAGGCGCCGTCCCGGTCGGAGTCGGCGGAGAGCACGATGGCTCCCCGGTAGCCGTCGCCGTCCTCGGTGATCTTCAGCAGCATGGCCGGCCGGTAGATGCCGTCACCGTCGTTGAAGGTGTCCCGGCCGGTGTGGCGGGCGTACGGCTCCGCCGCGAACACCTCCGTGTTGAGATCCTCGTCGAACATCAGCTGCGTGGTCAGCACCCGCGCCTTGCCGACGTGCACCATCGCGTGGATGTGGACGGTCCGCCCCCGGTACCAGCCCGGCCAGACGGTGGTGAACTCCACCACTCCGCTGGAGTCTGTGACCTGCGCACCGCGCAGGTAGCGCTTGTCGTCGGCCGGCTTGAGGTCTCCCATGCCGTCGTCCGCCCCGGGGCCGCCCGGTCCTCCGGACGGCCGGCCGGTGGGCCTGTCTGTGGGCGGTGCGCCGCCCTCTCCCCCGGGCGGCGGGCCGGTCGGCGGCGTGCCGCCGCCGGGGCCGCCGGGGCCGCCCTGCCCGGAGGACAGCGACTCGGCGCCGGAGTAGAGGCCCCCGGCGTCGCAGTGCCAGATCTCGACCACGGCGTCGGACAGCGGCTCGCACGTCTCGCTGTCCTGCACCTTGATCGCGACCTTCAACCGCGTGCCCTGCCTGTCCTCGCGGATGTCGCTACGGATCTTGTCCGCGTCGAAGTAGTACGGCCCCTGCGTCGTCGACTCCGTCAGCACGCAGGTGTTGGAGCCGGAGAACAGGTCGGTCCGGGCGGCGCCCGTCGCCGCCTGCGGCGTGATCGAGGCGGTCGCCCCCGTGGAGGTGGTGACCGTCGAGGAGGTCCCGGCCGCCTTCCCGCAGGCCGCGAGGATCGCTCCCAGCCCGATCGTGCCGATCCCCGCCAGGGCCGTCCGGCGGCTGACCCGCCGGCCCTCGTCGTGCTCTTCCATGCCTTCTCCCTTCGGTGCCGTGCCGTGTGGCCGAAGGTAGGCGGGGAGCGTGAGGATTGTCTGAGAGCGGGCGGGGAACCGCCTCCGTCCGGCCCGCGGCCCGACGGGTCCGTAGCACGCCTGGAGCTCGGGGGCCGCCGTGGCGATCGCGCGCAACACCTTGATCGCCACGGCCGTGCCCGCGGGATCCTCGCCGAGGTGGACCACGCCCTGCCCCCGGCCCCCAGCCGGCCGATCAGCCGGTATCGGCTGATATGCCGGGGGTCAACGGATGTGAGGGGGTTGGGCGTCCGCATGGAGAAAGATCACAATCCCCCGCCGCCAGGCGGGCCGCGCGGCGCCGGCGATCAGGCCGCCAGGTCCAGCGAGATGACCTGGGCCGCCGTACGGCGGAGCCGGCGGTTGAGCGACTCCGGGCGGGAGACCACCACGACCAGGACGCCCCGCCCGGACAGCCAGCCGGCGAAGTCGGCGAAGACGCCGTCGCCGGAGCCGATGACCACGCGCTCGAACCGGTCGGCGAGGTGGTCCAGGCGGATCACCTCGGCCAGCGCCCCGTCGGCCCCGTCACGGCCGGAGCGGACCAGGAGCTGGATCCCGGCCAGGGCCAGGCCGACGGGGACCAGGGCGCCGTGGTTGACCGCGGCGACATACTGGTCCATGCCTCCGGTGGGGACGCATTGACGGTAGCGGGCCATCATGATCCGGACGCCTCCGGTGGCGGGGCGCGCGTTCCCTACGAGGTTCTCCACGTCCAGCAGGTGGACGGCGCGACCTTCCGATAGGTTCCGCATGAAATGCCCCTTTCGTCCCAGTATTACCGTGTCATGGGCTGCACTTTAATGCTGGAATTCGCTGGAACTCAAGGGAGACTGGTGGAACTCCTGTTACGCTCCGGGCCGTGAGTGAATCACTGGACGCGCTGGAACGGCGGATAGCCGAGCTCCGCGCCGAAGTGCGACGGGCGGTGAAGGCGAAGGAGAACTCGCTGGCCCGGTCGCTGCGCGGAGACCTCCGCCGGGCCGAACAGGCATGGGACGCGGCGATCATCGCCGAGGAGCCCCCGCCGCCGCCCCGCGAGCCCGAGACCTCGCTGCTGCCGATCAGGGAGCAGGTGCACCAGGCACTGGCGCTGCTGGGCGTGCCCACCGCGGCCAAGCTGGTCGTGGCGGTGAACAACGCGTTCTTCTCCGGCGCGCTACGCGGCTCCCAGCTGACCAGCCTGCGCAGGGACGAGGAGCGCTCCTTCCGCAGCGATCCCTACGCCCGCCCCTACTACCTGTGCGCCGCGCTGACCGACCGGCTCTCCCCCGCCCGCGGGCTGCTCGCCGACAGCACCTGGCCGCCCGAGCTGCGGGTGCTGGGGCCGCTGAGCCCGCGCGTCGACTTCCTCACCTCGACCACGCGCATCGCCGAACACCTCGCCCGGCTGGCCGAGCCGCCGGCGGGCGCGCTGCGGCTGCTGTCGCGGATGGCGCAGAACATCCCCGGCGCCGTCGAAGGTTTCGTCCAGGCCGATCCGGTGACCGCGATCCGCGCGGCCCGGGCCGAGCTGGAGGTGCATCGGGCCGCCGACACCGCGCAGCGGGCCGAGGTGGCGGCGCGGGCGAGCAGGCAACTACCGGACGTGGAGCGCCTGTTCGGCGTCGCCGCGATGAGCACCTTGAGAGGGGCCTGTTGATGAACAGGCAGAGCACGGCGTGGGTGGCCCGCCCACTGGAGAGGCCCGCCGTACGGGCCGGAGGCGGCACGCACCGCCGGGGACGACCGGCGGACCGGCCGGGCCCGGCAGGCGACGGCCGCACCGGGGGTGGCCGGTGAACCGGCTGGACGAGCTGCGCGGGCCGGTGCCGTCCCGCGCGCACGACGCCCGCGCCATCGCGGCGCTGGCCGCCAACCCCGGCTGCGCCCGCCGGGCGCTGATGGACGCCGCCGGGGTGGACAAGGACCGTACGGCCCGGCACCTCGGCTTCCCGGCCCCCTTCGGCCAGTCGCAGTTCGCGATCACCCGTGGCAACGTGTTCGAGGCGCTGGTGAAGGAGAACGGCTGCGCCGAACTGCTGCGGCTCCTGCGCGAGCTGCTCGGCCTGCCCGTCGCCCAGGTCGGCTACCAGGACGTGGAGAGCGTCGGCTCCCACCTGCGCCACTCCCACACCCGGACGCTGATCGACCGGGCGGCGCGCGAGAACGACGACGCGGCGGTCTTCTACGACCATCCGCTGTTCAGCCTGGAGATCGCCGGGCACACCTCCTACCTCGAGCCCGACGTGGTGGCCTTCCAGCTCGGGGGGCGCTTCCGCATCGTGGAGATCAAGTCGTTCGGCGTGATCGACGGCCAGGCCGAGCCCGAGAAGGTCGCCGCCGCGGCCAGGCAGGCCGCGGTCTACGTCCTGGCGCTGCGCACGCTCCTGGCCGACCTCGGGCACGACCCCGAGCGCGTCTCCCACGACGTGGTGCTCGTCTGCCCGGAGAACTTCGCCAACCGGCCGACCGCGACGCTGGTGGACGTGCGCAAGCAGCTCGCCGTGCTCAAGCGGCAGCTCGCCCGGATGACCCGGGTGGACCGCCTGCTCGAAGGGCTCCCCCAGGGACTCACCTTCGACCTGGTCCCCGACGCGGACGGCGTGCCCACCCGGTCGGCGGAGGATCTGGCCGGCGCGCTGGGCCAGGTGCCCGCCCGCTACGCGCCCGACTGCCTGTCCACCTGCGACATGTGCATGTTCTGCCGTGACGAGGCCCGTGGCTGCGGCTCCACCGACCTGCTGGGCCGCCAGGTCCGCGACCAGCTCGGCGGCGTCTCCCTGATGACCGAGGCCCTCGGCCTGGCCGAGGGCACCGTCGAGCCCGCCGAGGGCCAGGAGGAGGTCGCCCGCCTGCTCCGCCTGGCGGACCGCCTGCGCGAGGAGTGCCTGAATTGAGCGCGCGGACCGATGAGCACGGCGGCGCGGCGCTCGCGGAGGCGGCGACGTGAGCGAGCGGAGCGAGCAAGACAATGAATACGGCGGCGCGGAGCCGGCGGAGGGGGCGACGTGAGCGCTCTGACGGCCCTGGCGCAGTTGCGCGCCATCCGGGACGGCGCCGCGCAGCGGATCACCACGGTCCGGCACTGCCACATCGCCCCCCGGCCGATGGTGTTCATCCCGCTCAGGCTGGCCGGTGAGACGGCCGCGCCGCTGGCCGCGATGGTGGGCGCCGACCCGGACCACCCCCGGCTGCTGGTGGTCCCCCAGCCGCGCAACCGGGACCTGCGCTTCGCCTTCGCCGCCGGCCTGGCCGAGGTGCTCCTGCCGTACGTCGAGGGGTTCGGCAAGACCACCGAGACGGTCGAGAAGAAGGGCGGGGAGCCGTACGAGCGGTGCCTGGACGCGCCGCAGATCCTCGTCCCCAACCGGTCGGCGGCCGCCTTCGTGGCGCTGCTGGGCCGTTCCACCCGGTTCCGCCGGGCCGACGGGCCCTATCCGGTGCATCCGTCGGTGCCGCTGCTCGGCCGGTGGCTGACCTACTTCGCCGACCGGTCGCAGCAGCCGGGCTCCTCCCTGCTGCTGGTGGCGACCGAGGCGCTGAGCATGCACTGGGCGACCGGGCAGAGCGGACTGGAGGACGCCAACCTCGCGGCGCTGCTCGGGTGGATCGCCCCTCCCCCGGGGATGAGCGGCCGGCGGGCCGCCGAGGAGGCCGAGGACCCGCTGCTCTGGCCGCCGGCCGGCCCCACCACCGACCCGGGCTTCGACAACGAGGTGCTCGGCCCCGCCGTACGGGCCTATGAGGAGGCTCCGACCGACCGCGCCGTGGAGCGCGTCACCCAGGCGCTGCGGACCCAGCTCGAACCGACCTGGCGGCTGATGTGGCGGGCGGCCCGCCTGCTGCGCGAGCTGCCCGAGGGCCGGCGGGTGAAGGACCGCTGGGACACCGACCGCGGCTCGTTCACCAGGTTCGCCGAGCGGATCGCCGAGGGCGGCCCGCCGCAGGCACGCAGGGACGGCGCGGTCGGCGCCGCCGCGCGGCTGGCCGGGCTGGAACGGGCCCGGGCGAGCTACGACGTGCAGCGGGCCTACGACGATCCGCTGGTCATGGCCGAGTACCGGCTGACCGGCGAGGCGTTCTCCGGGACGGTGACGGGCGCGGACCCGGAGCACACCGAGGGCGAGGGCCGCTCACGCAAGCTCCGCCCGCTGATCACGGTCCGGACCGAGGACCCGGTACGGCTGGCCGCCGGCACCACGGTCGGCAGCCCCGACCGGCGGGGCCACGCCGCCGAGATCGTCGAGATCGCGGACGGCGAGATCACTCTGAAGATCACCAAGGGGATGGGGCGGGGGAAGACGCCCGCCCCGGGCGCGGTGCCCGAGCCGGGTGAGCGGGTCTGCTACACCTCGCTGACCGACGACTTCCAGTCCTCGGCGGCGCTCCCCGACCCCGAGCGGACGCCGTGGACCCACGGCGGCCCGCCGGAGGAGTACGTGCCCAGCGACGACGACGCGCAGGAGGAATGGTCGTGAGTGCTCAGACGCCCCAGCAGGAGGCGGCGGCCGTCGTCGGCGCGGTCCTGGCGGACCTGCCCCGCAACCGGGGCGTGGTGGTGGACTCCCCTCCCGGGGCGGGCAAGTCCACCCTGGTGGTCAAGGCCGCCGGGCACATCGCCGAGACCGGCGAGCCGCTGATGATCGTCGCGCAGACCAACGAGCAGGTCGACGACCTGGTGGAACGGCTCGCGACCGAGCACCCCGACCTGTCGATCGGCCGTCTGTCGGCCGGCGGCTACATCACGCCCGGCCGTATCCTCGCCCACTCCAACGTCTCGGTCGCGGGCAAGCTGCCCGACCTCGGCGACCCGGCGGTGGTGATCGCCACCGCCGACAAGTGGGCCTGGGTCGGCGACCGGACCTGGCCCTGGGCGATCGTGGACGAGGCCTACCAGATGCGTTCGGACAAGCTGCTGCGCATCGCCTCGCTGTTCGAGCGGTCGCTGTTCGTGGGCGACCCGGGCCAGCTCGACCCGTTCTCGATCGTGGACGGCGACCGCTGGGCGGGCCTGTCGTGGGATCCGGTGCAGAGCGCGGTCTCGGTGCTGCTGCGGCACAACCCCGACCTGCCGGTGCACCGGCTGCCCGTCTCCTGGCGGCTGCCCGCCTCGGCGGCGCCGGTGGTCTCCGAGGCGTTCTACCCGTTCACCGGCTTCCGGGCCGGAACGGCTCACGAGGACCGGTCGCTGGAGCTGACCGTCAACGGCATGCGCACCTCCTACGACCGCGCGCTGGAGGAGGCGGCCTCGTCGGGCTGGGCGCTGTACGAGCTGCCGAGCCGCCACACGGTGCGCACGGACGCCGAAGCCGTGCAGGCGGTGGCGGTGCTGGCCGTGCGGCTGCTGCAGCGGGCCCCGGTCGCGCACTCCGAACGCGGCAGCCACCGCGTCACGGCCGACCGGATCGCCATCGGCGCCGCGCACCGCGACCAGGTCGCCGCGATCCGCGCCGCCGGGGTGCCGGAGGAGATCACGGTGGACACCGCCAACCGCCTCCAGGGGCGGGAGTACGACGTGACGATCGTGCTCCACCCCCTGTCCGGCCGCCGCGACGCCACGGCCTTCCACCTGGAGTCGGGGCGGCTGTGCGTGCTCGCCTCCCGCCACCGGCACGCCTGCGTCGTGGTCGCCCGGGCGGGCATCCCCGAGCTGCTGGACGCCCACCCCTCGGCCGAGCCGGTCCAGCTCGGCGTGCCGGTGAAGTTCCCCGACGGGTGGGAGGCCAACCAGGCCGTACTGGCCCATCTCGCCAAGCACCGGGTGGTCCCCGCCCACTGAGGGGGCCCGCCGTGTCACCTGCCGGGGATCAGTGGGTGTGCGAGGGCACGGCCGGGACATGCGGGTGCGCCCTGATCCAGGCGACGCGTTCGCGGCTCTCCTCGTCCATGGGGGTGTAGACCACCATCCGGGTCTCCGGCGGCGACGCCAGCGCCATGCTCGTGGAGATCGTACGCACCTGCCCGACCGCGGAATGCTGGAAGATCTTCATACGGCTCCCCGGCCGGGCCACGTCGTGGGTGGCCCACATGGCCGCGAACTCCGGGCTGGCGGCCGACAGCCGCCGGACGAAGTCGGTCCAGGCCGGCTCCCGCAGGTGGCGTCCGAATCCCGCCCGGAGGGTGGCCACCATCTGCGGCAGCTCCTCCGCCCGGTTGACCACCGGGTTGCAGCACTCCTTCGTGACGAAGATCTGCCACAGCGCGTTGCGGGTGCCGGAAGGCCGCGACGTCATGCTCGCGAACAGCGCGGCGTAGGTGTCGTTCCAGGCCAGCAGGTCGTAGCGGCTGTTGTAGACGGAGGCGGGCAGCGGGCCGAGCTGGTCGAGGATGCGCTGGATCTCGGGATCCAGGGCGACGTGGGCGTCTGAGGCGGGCACCGCGGGCATGTCGGCGAGCCGGTAGAGGTGCTCGCGCTCGGCCTCGTCCAGCTTGAGCGTCCGGGAGATCGCGTCGAGCACCTGCGCGCTGACGTTGATCGGCCGTCCCTGCTCCAGCCAGGTGTACCAGGTGACTCCGACCCCGGCGAGCAGGGCGACCTCCTCGCGCCGCAGGCCGGGGGTACGGCGGCGCAACCCCGGGGGCAGGCCCACCGCGGCGGGGGTGATGCGGTCGCGGCGGCTGCGCAGGAAGGACGCGAGCTCGACTCGGCGGGCACGCGCGTGGGTCGTCATGGTCACCTCTTCATGCTGGCCGACGGGTGAGGCGTCTGCCAGGTGCTGTCAGTACCAGGATCGGCAGGCACTCGTTACCGGTACCGGCCCGACGTCACAGTCGTCTCCATGACCGCGACATCCACCGTTGAAGCTCCGGCCCTGCGCCGCGTTCCCTGGTTGCTGACGGTGATCCTCACCGGGCAGTTCATGGCGATCCTGGACGTCTCCATCGTCAACGTCGCCTCTCCCGTGATCCGCGCCGACCTTGGCACGTCCGGCTCGGGACTCCAAATGATCATTTCCGGCTACACCATCGCCTATGCCATGTTGCTGATCACCGGTGCCCGGCTGGGCGGCCGGTACGGCGGGCGCCGCCTGTTCCTGTACGGCCTGGCGGGCTTCACCGCTGCCTCCCTGGCCTGCGGCCTGGCCGTCTCCGCAGGGCAGCTCGTCGCCTTCCGGCTGCTCCAGGGCGCGGGGGCCGCTCTGATGGTGCCTCAGGTGCTGAGCATGATCCAGATGAACTTCGAGGGGGCCGCGCGGGCCCGCGCGCTCAGCCTCTACGCGACGGTGATCTCGGGGGCCGCCGTGGCCGGCCAGGTGCTGGGCGGGGTGCTGGTCTCCGCCGACCTGTACGGCACGGCGTGGCGGCCGGTGTTCCTGGTGAACGTGCCCATCGGGCTCGGGCTGCTCGTCCTGGGCGCGAGGCTGCTGCCGGCCGACGGCCCCGTGCGCCACCGCCCGCTGGACCTGCCCGGCCTGGTCACGCTCTCGCTGACGGTCAGTCTCCTGGTGGTGCCGCTGGTGCTGGGCCACGAGCAGAGCTGGCCGCTGTGGGGATGGGCCGCGATGGCCGCGAGCGTGGCGTTCGCGGGGGTCTTCGTGCTGATGGAGCGGCGGGCCGCCGCGCCTCTGGTGCCCGTGCGGGTTCTGCGGGCCCCCGGGGTGGTCACCTCCGCGCTGGCCGTCTTCGGGGTGATGGCGACCTACGGCGGGTTCCTGTTCGCCCTCGCTCTGCACCTGCAGGGCCCCCTGGGCGACAGCCCGCTGCGGGCGGGCCTGACGTTCGTTCCCGCCGCGGCCGCCTTCGCGGTGGTCAGCCTCAACTGGCGGCGGATCCCCGGGCACCTGCACCGCCGTATGATCATCTCCTCCTTCGGCCTGGCCGCGCTGGGATACCTGGGGCTGGCACTGGCGTTGGGCGGCGGCGGCCACGGCCTGCCGTTCCTCTGGGTGGCCCTGGCGGTGACCGGGGCCGGCCTGGGCGGGGCGTTCAGCCCGGTGCTCACGGTCGCGCTCACCCATGTCGCGCCCGAGGACGCCTCCGACACCAGCGGCCTGTTCGTCATGGTGACCCAGCTCGGCCAGGTCGTGGGCGTGGCCACGTTCGGCACGCTGTATCTGAGCGTGGGGTCGATCACGGGCGCCGCCGTGGCCCTGGCGGTCACGGCGCTGGCCACCGGGGCGTGCGCGCTGCCGCTGCTGCGCCGGCGATGACCTCTCCGGGCACGGCCGGACCGGAGCCGTACCCGCAGGCGCGGCTCCGCGCGGGCCGTGCCCGGAGCGCGGCCGGACCGGAGGCCGAGCCGCACCGGGAGGACAGCCGTACCGGCCAGGTGCGGCCGCACCCGGAGCGCGGCCGGACCGCTGCGGACCCGGCCGTGTCCGGGAAGGTCAGACCGTCCGCCGCCACACGTCGATGGCCAGCACCTGGCGCATGCCCACCGACAGGTACAGGTCCAGGGCGGGCGTGCTGTTGTTGGCGTCCACGTGCAGGTAGGTGCCCACCCGGCCGCGCCGGGCGTCGTCCGCGAAGGCCTTGCGGAGCATGAACCGGCCCAGACCGCGTCCTCGGAAGGCCGGCAGCACGGCCAGCCGGCGCACGTAGCCGCAGTTCTCGTCCCCGGCGAAGGCGTTGGTGCCCAGCAGCATCGCCGCCGGCTCGCCGCCGATCCGGGCGACCGTCAGCTGCGACCAGTCGCCGCTGGCCGAGGAGTCCAGCTCTCCGTACCACTCGTCGTAGTCCATGGGGGCGAACCCGAAGTGCTCGGCGAACCCGGCCTGCTGGACCGCGTGTCCCTGGCGGCGGACCTCCTCGGTGACCCCCCGGTGGACCGTGAGGCCGGCCGGCGGAGCGGGTTCGGGCACCGAGGTCCCGTGGTCGACGCGGAGCCGGATGAAGCTGGTCGCGACGCTGAACCCGCGGGCGGCGGCGATGGCGCGCTTGCCGCTGTCCTCCCGATACAGGCCGATGTCCAGCACGGCCCTGTCGTGACCGAGCCCGGCGGCGATCCGCCCGGCCCGCTCGGTCACGGTGTCCCAGAGCCGGCCGGTGAGCCCGGGGGCGTCGGGGTGCACGACCACGTCGATGTCCACGTTGTCGCTGGTGCCCTTGCGGCAGGCCCAGGCCCAGGCGACCAGGCGGCCGGCCTCGTCGTGGACGAGCCAGCCGTCGGTCTCCCGGTCGAAGGAGGGGTCGTTCAGCTGGTCGGCGACGTCGTCGAGGGTCATGTCCGCCTTGCCGATCACCCGGGTGTCGCACAGGGAGATCAGCTCGTGGACGGCGTGGGCGTCTTCGGCCAGAGGCCGCCGGGTGACGTACCCGGCGGCGGTGGTTGTTTCCATGCGCACAGCCTGCCCGGCGCGACTTGGGACTCGCTGGGCCGCGACTTGCGTCAGTCGAGGACCGGCGCCGGGGCCGGGGCCGGGTCCTCGGCGTCGCCGCTCTGCTCGGGGCCCCCGCGCAGCGGGATCTCCTTGATGAAGGCGGCCAGCAGCGGCACCAGGACGGCGAACAGGATCGCCCACCAGAACACGCCGGAGATGGACGTGGCCAGCGACTCCAGGAAGCCGGTGCGCACGTTGGCGGGAAGCTCGTGCAGGGCGGCCGGGTTGAACTGGCCCCCGCTGGAGGCGAGCTTCTCACCCGCGGGCCCCAGCTTGCTCTCCAGGCTGGAGGCGAGCTGGTTGTTGAAGACCGCGCCGAACAGCGAGACGCCGAACGAGCCGCCGATGGAGCGGAAGAAGGTGGAGGTGCTGCTGGAGACACCCAGGTCCTTCTGCTCGACGCTGTTCTGCGCGATCAGCATGGTGGTCTGCATCAGGAAGCCCATGCCGAGGCCGAGCACCGCGATGAACACGCCGGTCTGCCACGAGGGCGTGTTGACGTCCATCAGGGAGAGCAGCCACATGGCGACCGCCATGATCACGCCGCCGAGGACCGGGTAGACCTTGTACTTGCCGGTCTTGGTGATGGCCTGGCCGACGAAGAGCGAGATCACCATGGCCGAGCCCATCATCGGAAGCAGCAGCAGGCCCGAGTTGGTGGCGCTGGCGCCCTGGACCGTCTGCTGGAACAGCGGCAGGAAGTTGATGGCGCCGAACATCGCGAAGCCGAGCAGGAAGCCGACCAGCGAGATCAGCGTGAAGTTGCGGTTGCGGAACAGCTGGAGCGGCATGATCGGCTCCGCGGCACGGCGCTCCACCGGGATGAACAGCGCCAGCGTGACGACTGCGAGCGCGGCCAGGCCGAGGATCTGCGGCGAGCCCCATCCGTAGTCGTTGCCGCCCCAGGTGGTGATGAGCACCAGCGCGGTGATGCCGACGGAGAGCAGGATCGCGCCGAGCCAGTCGATGCGGTGCTCGGTGCGGTACTTGGGCAGCTTCAGCTTGGCCGCCAGCAGCGCCAGCGCGACGAACCCGATGGGCAGGTTCACGTAGAAGGCCCAGCGCCAGTCGAGGTGGTCGGTGATGAACCCGCCGACGAGCGGACCGGCGATCATCGCCAGCGACATCACACCCGCCATGATGCCCTGGTACTGGCCGCGCTCACGCGGCGGGACGAGGTCGCCAATGATCGCCATCGCGTTGACCAGCAGGCCGCCGGCGCCGAGGCCCTGGAGCGCGCGGAAGGCGATGAGCTGGGCCATGCCGTCGGTGGGACCGCCCAGCATCTCGGATCCGGCCATGCCGCAGAGCACTGAACCGATCATGAAGATGACGATGGACCCGAGGAAGATGTTCTTCCTGCCGTACAGGTCGCCGATCTTCCCCCAGATGGGGGTGGAGACGGTGGTGCCGAGCACGTAGGCCGTCACCACCCAGGACAGGTGGGTCAGCCCGCCCAGCTCCCCGACGATGCGGGGCATCGCGGTACCGACGATCATGTTGTCGAGCATGGCCAGGACCATCGCGAGCATCAGGCCCGGCAGCACCACCATGACCTCACGCCGCCGTGCCGGTGCGGCTGCGGTCTCCTTCACCTCTGTCGCCCCCATCGTCCGTCTCCCCATAAAAGATCTTGCTTACTTGCCGACCGGCTAGTGTCGGATATGCTGGGAATGTAGGACGATCACTTACCGGCCGTCAAGTCAATTTCGCTGCAAAGGGAACCATGAGGGAAAACGCCGACACCCGGACACGGATCCAGGAGATCGCCCTGAAGCTCTTCGTCGAGCAGGGGTATGAGGCGACCTCGCTCCGGGAGATAGCGGAGGCCCTCGGCGTGACCAAGGCCGCACTCTACTATCACTTCAAGAGCAAGGACGAGATCGTCACCAGTCTCGTGGAGGACCGGGTGCGCTCGATCGAGGAGCTGATCGCCTGGGCCAGGACGCAGCCGCACACCGACGAGACCCGCCGGGAGCTGGTCCGCCGTTACTCCGAGGACCTGCACCGGGGGCGGCACCGCGAGATCATGCGCTTCTTCGAGCGCAACCAGACCGCGCTGAAGCACCACCCGGTGATGGAGAGCAACCGCGACCGGATGTTCGAGGTGCTCACCTTCATCGTCGACCCGGACGACCCGCCGACCGTCCGGCTGAGGAACTCGATGGCCATGTTCGCCCTGCACGCGGCCTGGTTCGCCTTCAAGGACGACAAGCTCTCCGAAGAGGAGAGCAGGGCCGCGGCCCTGGAGGTCGCGCTCGAACTCCTCCAGCGGTGAGCGTGCTCATCGACCCGCCGAACTGGCCGGGTCCCCGCGATCTGCTCTGGTCACATCTGGTCAGCGACAGCTCGACCGAGGAGCTGCACGCCTTCGCCGCCCGGCTGGGCGTGCCGCCCCGGGCGTTCGACCGCGACCACTACGACGTCCCCGAGACCGTCTACGACAGGGCGATCACGCTGGGGGCGGAGGCCGTGTCGTCACGCGAGCTCCTCGCCCGGCTCATCGCCTCAGGCCTGCGCAGACGCAAGGTCCGTCCCCGCCCGGACGTCCCCGGTATGGATTCCATCCCCGAATCCAACCGGCCCGCATAGATGACGACATGCCGGGCATGACGCCTCCCTGAAGGCATCGCCGCACGTCAGAGGGGAAATCATGCTCAACGACAAGACGATCGCGTTCCTCGTGGCCCCGGAGGGCGTCGAGCAGGTCGAGCTCACCGAGCCCTGGCAGGCCGTCAAACAGGCAGGGGCCACGCCCAGACTGATCTCCACCCGAGCGGGTGAGATCCAGGCGTTCAACCACCTCGACAAGGCCGACCGGTTCCGGGTGGACGAGACGATCGACGAGGTGCTGGCGGACGACTTCGAGGGGCTGGTGCTGCCCGGCGGCGTCGCCAACCCCGACCTCCTGCGGACCGTGCCCAGCGCCGTCCGGTTCGTCAAGGACTTCTTCGAGTCCGGCAAACCCGTCGCGGCGATCTGCCACGCGCCCTGGACCCTGATCGAGGCCGACGTCGTGCGCGGCCGGAAGGTCACCTCCTGGCCCAGCCTCAGGACCGACCTGCGCAACGCCGGGGCGGACTGGGAGGACCGGGAGGTCGTGATCTGCACCTCGGGCCCGAACACCCTCGTCACCAGCCGCAAGCCCGACGACCTTAAAGCCTTCTGCCAGGCCGCGACGGACGCCTTCGCGGGCTGACACTCCAGCCCGCGCCCTCCGACGGCGCTTCACCCCGGCCCGTCGGCGAGGGCCGCCGGCTGCGCGGGAGCCGCCGGCGGCACTCCGGGCGGCGGCGGGCCGTCACGCTCCGACGGGGCGCGGTAGTCGCGCAGGGGGCGGTTGATCAGGCCGACGGTGACGACGGTGAGCGCGGCCGCCAGGCCGCCCGCGACGAGCGCCACGGGGGCGGACGCGAGGGAGGCGAGCAGTCCTCCACGGAAGTTGCCGACCTCCGGGCCGGCGATGCCGATGACGTGCTCGACCGAGGAGACCCGCCCCCGGTAATGGTCGGGCGCCTCGAACTGGACCAGCGCGCCCCGGGTGACCACGGCGACGGTGTCGGCCGCACCGGCGATCGCGAGGCAGCAGAGGGCGAGCCAGAGGGGGCCGGCCAGGCCGAAGCCGGCGAGGGCGAGGCCCCAGACCGTGGCCGCGACGAGCTGGACGAGGCCGCTGCGGTGGAGCCGGGTGACGGTCCCGGAGAGCAGGCCGGCGCTGAGCCCGCCGACCGCGATCGCGGACAGGAAGAGCCCCAGGGTCCGGGGGTTGCCCTCGAAGCGGATCTCGTTGATCAGAGGGAAGAGCGCGATCGGCATGGCCAGGACGGTGGCGGCGAGGTCGGTGGCGAAGGAGCCCCACAGGGTGGGGCGCTGAAGGATGATCCGCCAGCCTCCCCGGGCCGGACCGCGACGCTGACGCGCGCCGCGCGCGGGCTGCCGGTCGTCGTCGGTACGCGGGGCGGCCATCGGAGGCAGCCGGACCACGGCGATCAGCGACGCGACGCCGGCGACGGCTTGGATCGCGTAGGCGGCGGGGTAGCGCCACTGCGCGAGCACGATGCCGGCGAGGGCGGGCCCGACGAGCATGGAGGCCTGGAAGGCGACGTTCTGCAGGGCGAGCCCGGCGGCGACCTGGTCGGCGGGGAGCAGCCTGACGGGGAAGGTGCGCCGGGCCGGGGCGCCGAGCGCCGCGCAGCCGGACTGCGCGGCGACCAGGGCGAGCAGCAGCGGGACCGACCGGTTTCCCGCGGCGGCCTGCGCCACGAGGCCCACGGCTGTCAGCACCTGGCCCGCGGTGGTGGCACGGACGAGGGTCCTGCGGTCGACGGCGTCGGCCAGTGATCCGCCGACCAGCCCGAGGACGAGCAGCGGCACGGCTGTGGCAAGGCCGATGGCCCCGGTCCAGAGCGGGCTGTGAGTGAGCTCCCAGACCTGCAGGAGGACGGCCACGCCGGCGATCTGCTGACCGATCGAGGCGAGGGACGACCCGATCCACAGGTCGCGGAACGGCCGGCTGGTACGGAGGGGGCGGACATCGATCAGCCGGCGGCGCCAGGTCATGGGCGCTGCTCCGCCGGCAGGGAAGGGGCCGCGGACGCCGGACCGGCAAGAGGCTCGCCGGGGCGGATCAGAGGATGGGCGGACCGGGGACGGCCGCGCTCGATGCGCACGGATTCGATCCGGCCGTCCATGGCCGTCGGCGGGACATGAAGCGCCGGCCGCCGCCCGGACGGCGCAGGGGGGTCCAGAGATGTCACGGCGTCAATATAACAGTCCTTATATAAAAGTGCTCACATAAGACGATCGAGCGAGACCCGGGGGTCCGCAGAACCTCGGAACCGGATCGCGTGGTGCACGTTTGCCCTGGTCAGCATGGGTTTGGCCTATTCACGCGGTCGACCGCGGCCATCACGCGACCTTCGAGCGTCTTCACGGACCCCGGGTGATCACAGGGTGGCCGTCTCCGTGCGCCCCGGCTACCGAAGATCCCAGAATGCCATCGGAGTGCCGGACGCGCCGCTCGCGCGGGCCGGCGCGCAGACACACTCCCTCCGCTCGATTAGGACGACCGAGGCGGGGCAAGGCTCTAGAGGTCATCTGTGAAGGAGGAGCTGTGGAGGCTACGATTTCGTTGCGTCTGCCGCGCGACGCCGCGAGTGTTCCCGTCATCCGGCAACTGCTGGACGCATCGCTCTCCGCCTTGGGGGTGGAGTCGCAGATCCGTGAGGACATCCAGCTCATGCTCTCGGAGGCGTGTTCCAACGTGATCCAGCACGCCGCTCCCAGCGACGACTACATGGTGAGCACCGAGCTCTACCGCGACCGCTGTGTGATCAAGGTGGTGGACGCCGGGGACGGTTTCGACTTCTCCGGGCCGCGCTCGTCGCCCCCGTCGACCTCCGAGCACGGCCGCGGCCTGCTCATCATGAGGGCGCTGGCCGATGACATCCGTTTCGTCAACCGGCACGAGCGGGGCTCGATCGTCTGCCTGGAGAAGAAGCTGCGCTTCGTCAAGGATGCCCCGGGGCTGTCACTCCTGCTCAGCGAGGAGCTTGAGTTCGGAGAGGGCGTCCCGGAGGTAGTCGGTGACGACCCACACATCCGGGACCATCTCCCGACAGGCGATCACGCCCACGTCAAGTGAGCCGTCGTAGGAGAAGGCCGTGATGTTGAGACCGCCACTGACGTCGGTGATCACCGAGACGGGGTGATAGGAGAGCAGCCGGACCCCGCTCACGTAGAGCGGGAGCTGCGGACCGG
Organism: Streptosporangium minutum; assembly: GCF_002149035.1. Lineage (GTDB taxonomy): Bacteria > Actinomycetota > Actinomycetes > Streptosporangiales > Streptosporangiaceae > Streptosporangium > Streptosporangium minutum. The sequence goes on along the minus strand of NZ_NGFP01000058.1, from coordinate 16,365 downwards.
GGACGTTGGAGATCACCACGTTGATCGGGCCCGCGGTCCCGGCGAACAGGTTGAAGGCGGCACGGGCGGCCAGGCCGGTCAGGGCCGAGGGCATCATGTCGCTGACCTCCTGGATCCAGCGGGCCGGGGCCGGCGACGCGCGGTCCTTGATCAGAGCCATCGCGTCGTGTACGGCCCGCAGCCGCTCCAGCGGATCGGCGACCTGGGTGGCCAGTGTGGTGATCATGATGGTGACCTGGTTGCCCTCGCTCCAGTCGCCGGGGGCGCGCAGGGAGAACGGCACGCCCGCGACGAGCGGCTGGTCCGGAAGCGCGTCGTGCTTGAGCAGCCACTGCCGCAGCGCTCCCGCGCACATGGTCATCACCACGTCGTTCACCGTGACGCCGAAGGCGTTCTTGACCTGCTTGACCTCCTCCAGCGGCAGGGCGGTGAAGGCGAAGCGGCGATGGCCGGTGATCCGGCCGCTGAAGGGCGTGCGCGGGGGTGTCATGCGGGGCAGGGCGGGCACCGTGGCCTCGCCGGACAGGCGATGGGCCAGATCCCGGGTGACCCGGGAGACCAGCCCGGCTCCGGGAAGCTGTGAGAGGACGGGGATCTCGTCCAGGTGGGGAACGGCGTTGGCCAGGAACCTCACCGTGTGCGCCGGGTTGAGGACGACGTTGGCGACGCCTCTGGCCATCATCTCCCGCGTGTCGATCCGTTCCTCCGGCTCCGCCTCGGGCGCCATCGCGATCTCGGCGGGCTCGGGAGAGGTGTCCAGCAGGGCGGCGAGGACGCCGGCGCCGGTGACGCCGTCGACCGCGGCGTGGTGGACCTTCATGTAGAGGGCCGTCCTGCCGCCGGACAGGCCGTGGATCAGATACATCTCCCAGAGCGGGCAGCGGCGGTCCAGGCGCCGGGCGTGCAGCCGCGCCACCTGCTCGCCGAGCTGCTCGTCGGTGCCCGGCGCGGGCAGCGCGATCTCCCGCACGTGGTAGTCGAGATCGATCCTGCCCTCCTCGGTCCAGTACGGACGGTCCAGGCCGAACGGCACGAGGGCGAGTCGCCGCCGGAAGGGCGGGGCCAGGTGGAGCCGTCTGGCCAGCAGGGAGAGCAGGTCACCTCGGGTCAGCCCGCCCGACAGGATCGCCAGTCCGGCGATGTTGGCGACGTTCGTCGAGGTCTCGAAGTTCAGAAACTGCGTGTCCACCGCGCTGAGCTGCCGCATCCTCTACCTCCTGGGAGTCCTGGCACCATCCTGCTCCCGCGGGGTCGTCAGGGCCAACGCGGCCAGCGCGAGGAGGACGACCACGGAGGCGACGAGCATCGCCAGCCAGACGAGCGCGAGAACGACCATGACGGTGACGACCTCGCTGATCAACTGCAGCACCGGAGAGCTGTGCCCGGATTTATCCGTCTCTACACCGTGTTCCAGCGGGCGAGCTTCAGCGCGAGATGGAGTTCTAACCGTTGGGTTCCATCCTTCAGGCTCCGCCCGGTCAGCTCCTCGATCCTGGCCAGACGGTAGTAGAGGCTGGTGCGGTGCAGGTGGAGCAGGCGGGCCGTCTCCTGGGCGTCCCCCCCGTGGTCCAGGTAGGTCTCCAGCGTGACGGCGAGCGCCGGATGCTCGCGCAGCGAGCCGAGCGGGGAGACCGTGGGGTCGGCGAGCAGCCGGTAGACGCCGAGTTCCGGCCAGCGGGCGACCGGCCCGAGCGCCGGCTCGGCCGCGGCGGCCCTGGCCGCGGCGACCGCCTCGCCGTACGCCTGCCGGAGCGATCCGAGTCCGGGATGGACCGCGCTGATCCCCACGAGGCCGCCGGCTCTGGCGGCCAGCGACTCCCCCAGCGCCGGCGCGTCCTCACCGCCGTTGAGCAGCAGCACGGCGTGCCGGTCGACGACCGCGAAGGCGGGGGGACGGCGCATCCGGGAGAGCTCGTCGCCGACCACTCCGGCCAGTCCTCCCGGCTCCCCGGGTACGGCGTCGCCCCGTGAGCCGTCACCCGGCACCGCGTCGCCCCTCGCGCCGTCATCCCGTACGGAGTCGCCGCGTGAGCCGTCGCGCCGCACGAGGTCGCCCCGCACGGCGTCACCGCGTGAGCCGCCGTCCCACGCGAGGTCGCCCCGCACGGAGTCACCGCGACCGGCCGGGGCGCGCACGGCCAGAACCCGTAGCGGCCCCTCGCCGAGGATCCCGGCCGCCCGCGGGACGGTGATCTCCCCGTTGAGCAGGCGGCGCAGGGTGTGGGAGCTGCCGCCGCCGTCGAGCAGGGCGGCGATGGCGGCGGCGTCGCGCACGGTCCTGGCCTCCTCCTCGGGGCTCAGCGGGCCGCCGCCCTCGATGACCCAGAGGGAGCCGACACGCCTGCCCCGGTGGAGCAGCGGCACGCAGAGCCTGGCCGCCATGCCGAGCGCCGGGTTGGCCGGGATCCTGACCGGCTCGCGGGTCGTGGCCACCCCGTGGGCCTCCTGCCAGACCTCGACCTCGGCGGGGACGGATCTGGACAGGATCGCCTGGGCCCGGACCCGGTCGAAGTCGCCGTGGTGGACGCTGTGCGCGACGACCCTGCCCTCGGGGTCGTCCACGGCCATGCCCCGCCCGACGGCCATGGCCAGGGAATCAAGAAGGTCCTGGACATTATGCGCGATCACCCATGAATCCTACAGATGTAGGAATGATCTCCACTTGAGGGACGATGACGACTTTCCAGCCCGAGCCGTACCGTCGCATCAACCCCCTTTCCGGAAGGAACCGCCGTGGAAGAGCGCAGCCGAGTTGCCCCCTGGGCCTCGTCCCGGGCACAGCGACGCCTGGTGGAGCTGGAGTCGGAGCTGGGCGGGCTGGACCTCCACGAGGTCACCCGTCTGATCGACGCGGTGCTCGCCGAGCATCGGGGCCGTCTCGACGAGGATGGGATCGTCCTGTACGCGGGCACCAACACGATGAGCGAGCGTGCTCGCGCCGCCCACGAGCTCTCCCTGGGCAGCCGTCCCTCCATGGGCTGGCCGGGAGAGAAGTTCCAGACCGGGCTGGATGAGCTGGACGTGCTGGAGGTGCTCGCCCCGCTCCAGGTCGCGGCGTTGATGGGCGGCGAGTTCGCCGAGGTCAGGCTGCAGAGCGCGACGATGGCCAACCTCGCCTGCTACACCGCGTTCGCCCGGCCGGGCGACACGATCGCGGTGCTGCCGGAGGCCGCCGGCGGCCATGCCAGTCACCACGCCCAGGGCGCGGCCGGGGTCCGGGGCCTGCGGGTGGTCGACCTGCCCTACGACGCCGGCCGGTTCGACATCGACTACGACGCGCTGCCGGCGTTCCTGCGGGAGCAGCGGCCGGCGCTGGTGGTGGTCGGCGCGAGCCTGATGCTGTTCCCGCACGACGTCGCGCGGGTCCGGGCGGCGTGCGACGAGGTGGGCGCGGTCCTGGTCTACGACGCCTCGCACATGGCCGGCCTGATCGCGGGCGGCCGGTTCCAGCGGCCGCTGGACGAGGGGGCGCACCTGGTGACCATGTCGACCTACAAGTCCTTCGGCGGCCCGCCCGGCGCGGCCGTCGTGAGCCGCGACGAGGATCTCGCGCACCGGGTGTCCACGGCCGCCTACCCCGGCCTGACCGCGAACTACGACGCCTCCCGGCTGGCCCCGCTGGCCGTCGCCGCCGCCGAGCACGCCGCCGCCGGCCCCGCCTACGCCGACCGCTGCATCGCCAACGCCAGGGCGCTGGCCGCGGCGCTGGAGGGCGAGGGCTTCACCGTCGCGGCCTCCCATCTGGGCTGGACCGTCTCCCACCATGTGGCGGTGGACGCCGCCGCGTTCGGCGGCGGGGACGACGCGGCCCGGCTGCTGGCCGAGGGCGGCGTCTACCTCAGCGGCATCGGCCTGCCCGACCAGGCTCCCGGCGAGCCCATGCGGGGCCTGCGGATCGGCACCCAGGAGGTGACCCGCCGCGGCCTCGGCCCGGAGAGCATGCCCGAGGTGGCGACGCTGATGCGCCGCCTGCTGATCGACGGCCAGGACCCCGTCAAGGTCCTCCAGGACGCGGTCGCCCTGCGCCGCTCCGCCACTCCATGATCGCGGACCGGCCCGCTCGACCCCCTGGGGCGCGCCCCCTGGCGGGCCGGTCCGTATGACTTCCCGGCCCGCGAGGGCAGCCCGGAGGTGCTCCTGACGGCACCCGGCGCGGGCTGCCTGAGCGGCTCGGTCCCGTCGGCGGCTCAGCCGATCCAGACGGCCTTGATGTTGCAGAACTCGCGGATGCCGTGCGCGGACAGCTCCCGGCCGTACCCGGAGTTCTTGACTCCGCCGAACGGCAGCTCGGGGTAGGAGACGACCATGCCGTTGACGCAGACGATGCCGGCCTCCAGATCGGCGACGAAGCGCTCCTGCTCGACCACGTCGGCGGTCCAGGCGTTGGAGCCGAGCCCGAAGGAGGTGATGTTGGCCAGGGCGAGCGCCTCGTCGATGTCACCGACACGGTACAGCGAGGCGACCGGGCCGAACACCTCCTCGCTGAACAGCCTCATCTCCGGGGTGATGTCGGCGACCACGGTCGGCTGGTAGAACCAGCCGGGCCGGTCGGGGCTCCATCCTCCGCACAGCACCCGCGCGCCGCGCCCGGCCGCGTCGGCCACGATCTTCTCGACGTCGTCGCGGCCCTGCTGGGTGGCGAGCGGCCCCACGTCGGTCGACTCGTCCTCCGGGTCCCCCACCCGCAGCGCCTCCATCCGCGCCACGAACCGGTCGGCGAAGTCGTCGTACACCTCGGCGTGCACGATGAACCGCTTGGCCGCGATGCAGGACTGGCCGTTGTTCTGCACCCGCGCGGTGACCGCGGTGGCCACGGCTCCGTCGAGGTCGGCGGACGGCATCACGATGTAGGGGTCCGAACCGCCCAGCTCCAGGACGGTCTTCTTGACCTCGCTGCCCGCGATCGACGCGACCGACCGGCCGGCCGGCTCGGACCCGGTCAGCGTGGCCGCCACCACCCGCTGGTCCCGCAGGACCGCCTCGACCTGCCCGGAGCCGATCAGCAGGGTCTGGAAGCAGCCGCGCGGGAACCCCGCGCGGGCGAACAGCTCGCCCAGGTAGAGCGCGGTCTGCGGCACGTTCGAGGCGTGCTTGAGCAGCCCCACGTTGCCGGCCATCAGCGCCGGGGCGGCGAACCGGACCGCCTGCCACAGGGGGAAGTTCCACGGCATCACCGCGAGCACCGGCCCGAGCGGCTGGTAGCGCGCGTACGCCCGGCGCGCTCCCACCGCGGGGGCGTCGGCCTGCTCGTCGGCCAGGAACTCCTCGGCGTGCTCGGCGTAGTAGCGCATCCCCTTCACGCACTTGGCCACCTCCGCCCTGGCCGAGACCAGCGTCTTGCCCATCTCGGTGGTCATCAGCCGGGCCACCTGCTCCTGCTCGGACTCCAGCAGGCCGGCGGCGCTCTGCATCCAGGCCGCCCGCTGCTTGAAGTCGGTGGCGCGGTAGGTCTCGAACTCCGCGGCGGCGAGTACGAGCCGCTCGTCCACCTCGTGTTCGCTCAGCGGTTCGAAGGTCTTCAGCGTCTCCCCCGTGGCGGGGTTGATCGTCGCGATCGCCATCGCTACCTCCTCGGCAACCGTCGCCCTCGGACGACGGGGCAGTCGGGCTTGAGAGCTTCCGGACGGGGACCGGGCCGGCGGCGCGGCGGGTTCCCGCGGGGCGGGCCGCCCCTGACGACGCCGGCCATGCGCGGGACGCGGGCAGGCAGCCGCGGAGATCGGCGTCCTGTCCCCCTGTCATCGGGATCCGCTCCGCTCCGCGGGGAGCGGACGAGACGGATCCGGTATCGGCCACTTGCCCCTTTTCTGGGGATTTACACAGCTACTTAACGAAAGGGGACATTTAGGAGGTAAGCGGGAGATGTGGGCACTCGGGTAGTGGGTACGGGACACCTCACGACCCTGTTTCGGGAGGTCAGGTCATGAATGCTGAACGCGGCAGCGCCAAGCACGGCCCGCGCGTCGATGATGAGCAGAAGCACGAGACCCAAGGTGTCGTCCGCGGCAGCGGCCCCGCCCACACCGAGGAATGGGCGGACCCCCAGGGGATCGTGGACCCCGAGGAGGAGGCGACCCCCAGGAGGTACCCGCCGGGACACGAGCCCGGCACCCCCGAGGGCATCACCGCCGTGGAGGTCGAGCGCCGCAGCGCCATCGCGAAATGGCTGAGCGACGCCCACTGGCCGTCGGACCGCGACGAGCTCATGGCGCACGCCGAGGCGAAGATGGCTCCCGACGCCATCGTCGAGAGCCTGCGCGACCTGCCCGACGGGGAGTTCCACAACGTCGGCGAGGTGGCCCGGGCACTCGGGCTCGGGGCGGAACGCCGCCGCTGGTAGTGCCCGTCCGGACGCGCCTCAGAACCGGCCGGCCGCGAAGGGCACGGCACGGGCGGGCGGTCAGCGGGCCGCGAAGGGCACGGCAGGGGCGGGCGGTCAGCGGGCCGCGCCGCGCACGGCCTCGCCGCCGCGTTCGCCGAGGGTCCGGCGGAAACGGACCAGCAGCAGGAACGCGGTGACGGCCAGCCCGGCGAGCAGGCCCACCCAGGCGCCGACCGGCCCCGCTCCGGCGACGTGGCCGAGCAGCCAGGCGGCCGGCAGGCCGACGGCCCAGTAGCCGATCAAAGTCATCCGGAAGCCGGACCTGGTGTCGTCGAGACCGCGGAGCAGACCGACACCGATGTTCTGGGCGCTGTCGAAGTACTGCAGCACGGCGGCGACCACGAGCAGGTCCGCGGCCACCGCGAGCGCGGCGGGATCGGCGTCGAGGAAGGGACGCAGCACCGCGTCGGGCAGGAAGAGGTAGACGGCGGCGACCACGGTCGCGACCAGGGCGCCGTGGGCGAGCGCGGTCCGGCCGACCCGCGCGGCGGAGCCGTACCCGTCGACCGCGGCCTCGCCGCTGACGCTGATCGAGGCGGCGTGGGACAGGCCGACGCTCACCTGGAAGACGATGTAGACGAGCTGGTTCACCGCCGTGTGCGCGGCGAGCGCAGCGGCGCCGAAGCTGCCCATGAGCAGCGCGACCACCGAGAAGAAGCCCGCCTCGGAACCGTAGGTCGCCGCGATCGGCACGCCGAGGCGGGCCAGCCCGCGCAGGCGGTCCGGACGGACCCGCCAGGCGTCCAGCGCGAGCATCGGGGCGAGCACGGGATCGCGCCGGGTGATCGCGTAGAGCGCCAGGAAGGACAGCAGGTAGACCAGCGCGGTGGCCAGGCCCACCCCGGCGAGGCCGAACGGGTGGATGAGCGCCCAGTTCAGGCCGGCGTTCACGGCGATGGACACGACAGTGATCCACACCAGCGCCTTGGGCCGCCGCATGCCGACGGTGAACTGGCGGATCACCTGGAACCACAGGCAGGGCACCAGGCCGGGCGCGAGGGCCAGCAGCATCGGCCGGGCCAGCTCGATCACCCGGGGGTCCTGGCCGAGCCAGGCGAGCAGGTGCCCCAGGCCCACCATGAGCAGGGCGCCCGCCACACCGGCGAGCGTGGCCAGCGCCATGCCCGCCCGCACCAGGTCACGGAGCTCCGACCGCTCGCCGCCGCGCGCGGACGCCGCCGCCACCTGGTTGCCCAGGCCCGTCACCAGGCCGACCCCCATGGTCCTGAGCTGGTTGAACAGCACGATCGCCAGGCCGCCCGCAGCGAGCGCCTCGGTGCCGAGCAGGCCCATCATCACCGTGTCGGTGGTCGTCAGCGCGACCTGGGCCAGCTGGGTGAGGGCCAGGGGAAGGGCGAGTGCCGCGAGCTTTCGACTCTCCTGGAACACCTTGTTCCCCCCATGCGCCATGGCCATAGTTTTAGGATAGGCATACCTTTCCTTGAACTACGGACATGAAACGGGATGGCCGTGAGTCCGGCCGGGCGGCAGCTGTCCGGAGCCGGCACGGTCACCGACGACATCCCGGGCACCGGCGGACCGGACCGCGCCAGAGACATACAGAAGCGACAAAAACCCGCCACACCGCTACGGTTTCCCCCGAGGGGCGGCTCTTGGACGTGCTTCCTTCTATCACTCTTATTTTTAAAGACACCTAGCGCGTCCGCTCTCCGCCCCTCTTCGCGTTCCCGAGACGGGCAGGAGACCGTGATGGACCCGCTGGCCGAGATCCTGCTGCGCCGGCGCCGGCTCGTGGCGCTCCGCCTGCTGGCCACCGGGGACACCCCCGTCCCGCCCCGGCGGCCGTCCTCTCGGCGGCGGAAGTCCCGCGTGATCGCCTCCCCCACGCTCCAGCAGGGCGTCCAGGCGCTGGAGGCCCAGCTCCTGGAGTACGGCTTCCTGCTGTCCCCCGGCCTCAGGGACGCGCTGGGCCGGCTGGACGCGGGCGAGCTGACCCGGGCCGGGCGCCGGCTCGCGCAGGCCGTACTGGCCGAGCTGGGCGGTCACGTGGAGCACGTGCCGATGTTCCGCGGGTTTCCCGAGAGCGTGCCCGCCGACACGGTGGAGTTCTTCGTCCGCCGGATGTTCGCCGTCCTGCTCCAGCACCCCGAGCAGCCGTGCGTGCTCTGCGGGAAGGCCGGCACCGTGCACGCGGTCTCCCCCTGCGCGCACCTGGTCTGCCACGGGTGCTGGGACGGCTCCGACTTCGCGGGCTGCCCGATCTGCCACCGCCGGATCGACCCGGCCGACCCGTTCCTGCGCCCCTCCGACGCCCCGGCCGCCACGGCCGCCACGGCCACCCCGCTCCCCGGCCACCGCCTCGTCGTGCTCTCCCTCTGCGAGGATCCCCCGGCGGTCTCCGGGGCGATCCTGGACACCCTGCTCGACCGCCGCACCCCACTCTCCCCGCAGGACCGCGCCGACGTGGTCGCGCTGGTCCGCGCGGGCGGACCGGAGGCCGCCGGGCGGCTGCCCGAGCACATCCCGGTCCGCGAGACGCGCGCCGCCGTGCTCGCCGCGCTGCTGCCCGTGCTCGACGCGGCGGCCGTGCGGGACCAGCTCGACCGGCACGTGGACACCGCCACCGACGTGCTGCGCCTGCTGTACGCGCTCATGGGCGGCGATCCCGGCCTGCGCACCCGGCCCGCGCGCCGCGCCTCGCTCCCCCGCCCGGTACGGCGGGCGCTGCTGGCCCGCCTGGACGCCCTGGCCCTGCCCTCCGTCCTGGAGGACCTGCACCGGCACGCCGAGGCGTGGAAGCGCATGGCCGAGGTGCTGCATCCGCACGAGTTCCACCGCCGCCACCCCACGGTGGCGCTGGCCTTCGCGGTGCTGCGCGGCACCCCGCTGACCGGCGAGCTCGGGAAGGCGATGCTGGAGCGGGCGGCCGGGCACCCCGAGGTGCTGCGGGCGGAGGGCGCGCGGCTGCGTCTGCACACCTTCGCCGGCCGGGTCGAGGCCGCGCTGCGCGCGGGCGAGCCGGTGCTGCCCCTGCTCGCCGCCCGGCCGGGCGAGCTGGTCCGGCGGCTCGGCCAGGTCCTGGGCACCGGCGAGAAGGGCGCCGCCGAGGCCACCGCCGCAGCCGCGCCGCACGTCGCGCCCGGAGTGCTGATCGCCGCCCTCGGCAGGCTGCGGACGCCGCCCGGCGGGACGCGGCTGTTCTTCCCGCGCGGCGACACCGCACGCGCCTGGGCGCAGCCGGACGAGCGGCCGGAGCTGCCCGCCGGTGAGGTCGAGCCGGTCCGCGCGGCGCTGACCGCCGAGCTGCTGCGCCGGGCCGCCGCGCTGCCCCCGCTCGGGCGGGTGCTGCTGGACGAGGAGCTGGCCGACCTGATCGCCCCCACGGCGGAGCGCTCGGACTCCGCCGCCCTGGTCCGGGTGCCGCGAGGCAGCGTGCAGCCGCTGCCCCGCGACGAGCGGATCCGGCTGTTCCTGCACTGGGCCGAGCCCGGGGACGAGCGCGTGGACCTCGACCTGTCGGTGGCGCTCTACGACGAGCGCTGGAACTTCGTGGGCCTGTGCGACTACACGGACCTGCGCCTGGGCCGGACCGCCGCCGTGCACTCGGGCGACATCACCTCGGCCCCGGAGCCGCTGGGCGCCTCGGAGTTCGTGGACCTCGACGTCACCGAGCTGCTGATCCTGGGCGGGCGCTACGCGGTGCCGGTCGTGTTCAGCTTCGACGGCGTGCCCTTCGACAGGCTCGTGCGCGGCTTCGCCGGCTTCATGGGCCGGCCTGCCGGCCTGTTCGACCCGCGGGCCGTCGAGCAGCGGTTCGATCTGTCCGGCTCCGCCAGGATCCACGTCCCGCTGGTGGCCGACCTGTGGTCGCGCACGATGCGCTGGGTGGACCTCCAGCAGAGCGCCGCCGGGTACGGGCACAACGTGGCCGGCAACCACAGGCGGCTCGCCCTCCTCGGGTCCGCGATGGAGGACGCGTACGGGCTGGCCGAACGGATCACGCTGTGGGAGGTGGCGTGCTGGCACGCCGCCGCACGGGCCGGGGAGGTGCTGACGCGCCGCCCCGACGGCTCCGTCTCCCGCTACGCGCGCCGGGCCGGCGAAAACGTCCCCGGCTTCGCGGACCGGCTGCTGCGGCGCGAGGACGACGGGCCCTGGCGGGGCCCGGTGGACGGCGCGGATCTCGCCGTGCTCGTCCACGCGGATGTGGAGCCGCCCGCGGGCTCCCAGCTCTACGCGCTGTATCCGTGGAGCGTGGACACCGACCGGGTGGACCTGCTGGACGCGGCCGACCTGGTCGGTCTCCTGGCTCCGGAGCCCACGGGCTGAGGGATCAGTCCCGGACGCGGGAGGAGCGGAACAGCTTGGCCGCGAACATGACCACCACCGCGACCAGGCCGATGATCAGAGCCCACTTGAGCAGTCCGAAGACGAAGCCCAGGAGCGAGCCGAGCAGGAAGAAGGCGAGCACCACGGCCGCCACGATCAGCAGAATTCGTCCCATGCCCCCACGCTATGCGCCGGTGCGGCCCGGCGGCAGGGCCGGGGGCCGAAGTCAGGGACAAGCCAGGGTCGTCCCCTCAGGGATCTCCCCGCGTCACGGCTTGCGGGACCGGCCACCGGCGGGGATCGCGCCCCGCGTCAGGGCGTAGGCGACGCCGAGCGCTCCCCCGGCCCCGAGGACGACGGCCAGGGCCGGGGGGACCGCGGAGGCGCCGCCGGTCAGCACGGTGACGGGCAGGCATACGGCGACGGACATGGCGAGCACGCCCCCCGCCCGGCCCAGCCAGCCGGCCTGCAGCGCCACGGGAATGCGCGCCCGCACCGGTATGTGAGCGGCGACGGCGGCCATGCCGTGGTGGATGTAGAGGAGCGACCCGATGGCCAGCGCCACGGTCCAGGAAGGGGCATGGCCGTACACGACGGTGGTCAGCAGCCAGGCCACCACGGTCACCACCTCCAGGCAGAGCACCCAGGCGTTATCCGGTTCGGCGGCGGCGAGCAGGCCGATCAGGGCGGCCAGCAGCGGCATGACGATCCCGGCGCGGTAGTCCGGCGGCATCGCCACGAGCAGGGCCGTCGTTCCGACAGCCCACATCAGCATCCGCCAGCTCAGCGAGTGCGGCGTGGTCACCGCGGCACCGCGGCGATCCGGGCGGCGTCCCGCAGGATGGCGTCCAGGCTGCCCGAGCCGCGCCACGCCTCGACCGGGACCCCGGCCTCGCGCAGGCGGCAGATGGTGTTCTCGCGTTCCAGCCGCCAGAGCCGCTCCGCCAGGTCCGACCATTCGGTCTCGGCCCGGCGGCGGAGGCCTGTGGGCAGGGTGTCGACCGCGACCAGGGGACGGCGGCCGCGGGCCAGGGTGGCCAGCACGGTGGCGCTGCGCGGGTCCAGGAGCGGGGTGAGCATGATGACCAGGGCGTTGGAGGCCGACGGTCCGGTGATCGGCGGCCGGTCGCCGAGCGCGTCCCAGCCCTCGGGCATGGCTCTGATCTCGGCCAGCCAGGCGAGCTGGGCCAGATGGTGCCGCCGGCCCGTGCCGGGGCGCAGCCTCCGCAGCCGGGGCCCGAACTCCGCCAGGGAGACCCTGTCGCCCTGGCGGGTGTAGTGCTCGGCGATCGCGGCGGCGGCACGGACCGTGACGTCCAACACGCTCGCCGTGCCTTCGTCGCCGCCCGCCTCGTGCAGGACGTCCAGCAGCAGCACGATCTCGGCGTCGCGTTCGGGCTGGGTGGCGTTGACGTACGGCTCGCGGGTGCGCAGGGTGGTCCGCCAGTCGATGCGGCGCAGCCGGTCGCCCGGCCGGTAGGGCCGTACCCCGGCGAGCTCCCCGCCCTCCCCGAGCCGGCGGGACCGGTGGATCCCGGACATCCCGTCGGCCCGGGGCACGGAGACGTGCGAGGCGAACGGCTCGGCGACGGGCAGGGCCCGCACGTTCCCCGCGGGCAGCACCAGTTCGGGGAACTCCAGCAGCCCGTCACAGGCGATCACCCGGACCCGCACCGGCCCCAGCGGGTGGACGCCCCAGCGCCGGGCCGTGCCGGTGAGCACCACCTCGGCGGGCGGCTCCACGACGTGATGTCCGACGTCCTGGCGCAGGCCGGGCGAGACGGCGGGGCTGACCACGCACAGCGTCGAGCGGTCGGCGTCCACCGTGACCGAGGCGCTGACGGCGCCCCCCTCGGTGACGGCGACGTCGGCGAGGCGGAGGGCGGCCCGGGGGGATCCGGCCGGCCGGGAGCGCAGGCTGACAGCCGTGCCCAGCACGAACGGCACGGCCATGACCAGCAGGTCCACCCGGCCCAGCGTCACCGCGAGCAGGCACAGCCCGACGCTGAGGACGACGGCACGGCGCAGCGCCGCGGTGGAGGTCCACATCATTTGCCGCCGGTGTAGGCGGGGAGCTGCCCGGAGGGAGGAACGGGGGTGCGGGCGCAGACCTCCTCGACGATCGAGACCGGGTCGACGCGGCGCAGCCACATCTCCGGGCGGAGGCTGATCCGGTGGGACAGCGCGGCCGGGGCGACCCGCTTGACGTCTTCGGGGATGACGTAGTCGCGGCCGTCGAGCACCGCGCGGGCACGGGCTGTCAGCAGGAGGGCCAGCGAGCCGCGGGGAGAGGCGCCGACCTGGAGCTGGGGATGCTCCCGGGTGGCGGACACGATGTCGACGATGTAGCGGCCGACCGAGTCCTCCACGGCCACGTCCTCCAGCGCCCGCTGCATCTCCCGCAGAGTGACGGCGTCCACGACGGGTTCGAGCGCGCTCTCCTCGGTACGGCGGGCCATCCGGCGCCCCAGCATCGTCCACTCCTCCTCCGGGGTCGGGTAGCCGAAGGACACCCGGAGCAGGAACCGGTCGAGCTGGGCCTCGGGCAGCGGGTAGGTGCCCTCGTACTCGATCGGGTTGGCGGTGGCGAGCACGTGGAACGGGGCCCGCAGCGGGTACGTGACGCCTTCGACGCTGACCTGGCGTTCCTGCATGGCTTCCAGCAGGGCCGCCTGGGTCTTGGGCGGAGTGCGGTTGATCTCGTCGGCGAGCAGCAGGTTGGTGAAGACCGGGCCCTTGCGGAAGACGAAGTCGCCGTCGCGCTGGTTGTAGAGGAACGAGCCGGTCACGTCGGCCGGCAGCAGGTCGGGGGTGAACTGCAGGCGGGTGAAGTCCAGGCCGAGGACCTGCCCGAAGCAGCGGGCGGTGAGGGTCTTGGCCAGGCCGGGAAAGTCCTCCAGGAGCACATGCCCGCCGGCCAGGATCCCGGCCAGCACCAGTTCCAGCGCGTCGCGCTTGCCGACCACGACGGTGTTGACCCGGTCGAGCACCTCGCGTGCGTGCCTGCCCACCTCGGCGGGTTCCATCTATATCTCCTCGATGCGCGCGATCAGGCGGGCCAGCTCGGCGCGGGTCGGGACCGCCGTCACGGGGACGGTGATCAGCTCGTACAGTTCGACGCCGAGGATCTCCGCGGCCCGGCCGGGGCCGATCGCGCCGTGCCGCCGGCGGAGCCGTTCCAGTGCCAGCTCGGCCAGGCGGCGCTGGACGAGCGAGCGGAACCTGGGCAGGTCGTCCCGGGTGGAGGCGAGCCGATGCTCCCACCACCGGGCCTGGGCGAACGCCCGGTCCGCCGGCTCCGCGGCGGCGGCCGCGCGGGGCGGCCCGGGCGGCTTCGGCGGGATGACCGGGATCCGGCGGACGATCACGACGGCCAGCGCGGCGGCGGCGGCCAGGATCCCGAGGTGCCACAGGAGGGCCGTCAAGACGACAGCTCCGCGTCCACCTCGGCCAGCGCCCGCCGTGCCGTGCCGCGCAGCGATTCGGCCACCTCGTGGGGGGCGTAGCGCGCCTGGCGGTAGGCGGCGGCGAGGCGGCCGAGCGCCGGGCCGCTCACCCTGTGCGCGGCGAGCAGCCGGGTGACCAGGTCGCCGGGGGTGTCGGCGGCCGTGCGCGGCGTCCCGGCCCCGGCGGCGGCGTGTTCCAGCCGGAGCCAGCAGGCGATCACGGCGCGGCGCGGGTCGTCCCCGGCGTCGAGGTCGGTCAGGCCCGCCCGGAGCGCGGCCCGCATCTCGGCGGCGGCCGGCGGCCTCTCCTGGGCCGGGCGGGCGGCGGGCGGCCGGTCGCCGGAGCGCATGAGCATCCTGACCAGCATGACGATCACGGGCGCGGCGAGCACGGCGCCGACCACGATCACGGCCCAGAAGGCGAACCGCCCCGTCGGGCCCTCGCCCACGGGCAGGGCTCCGGCGCTCCGGACCGGGACGGGACTGCGCGCGGGGGGCTCCGGGATGAGGACGTCGAGGTCGAACGCGCCGTCGAGCCGGATCCCGTCGGCGGCGAGCGCGACGGCCGTCAGCCCCGCGACGGCCAGGGCGAACGGTGTCCACCGGCGCCACCGACCCGTCGGCGAACTCCCTGAACGGCGCATATCGGGGATCACTCCATCAGTGGTCCGGCTCCCCGTCAATAGCCGGGTCCCTACGGGCCGCGTTCAGCGTGATCTGGCGTGGAATCCCGGGCGTTCACGCCCGGGAGGAAACGACAGCGCGGGAGGGTCGCCAAGGCCCGAGCGGTGTGGTGACCGGTAGGCCGTCGAGCGGCTCAGCCCGGACGCTTCTGGTTTTCGATGTACTCCTTGATGATCGATAGGGGTGCGCCGCCGCAGGAGGCGGCGAAGTACGACGGCGACCAGAAATGCCCGCCCCACAGATACTTACGGATATGTGCCGGATACTCCTTGCGCAGTAGCCGGGCAGACACGCCCTTGAGGCTGTTCACCAGCGTCGAGAGGGCGACTTTGGGTGGGTAGTGCACGAGCAGGTGCACGTGATCTTCCTCGCCGTTGAACTCGACCAGCTCCGCCCCGAAACTGTCGCATACCTCGATCATGATGTCTGCGCAGCGACGCAGAATCTCGTCGGTGAACACACCTCGCCGATACTTTGGAGTGAAGACCAAGTGCGCGTGAAGCGCGTAGACAACGCTTCAACCTCTTCTTATGTCGGGGTTCGGTTCCCATCTCGGTGACATGGACCTAATGCTAGAGTGTTCGATATGAAGCTGGTGGTGCGGGTCAAGCTCCTGCCGACGCCTGAGCAGGCGGCGGCGCTGGAGGCGACWCTGCGCGCGGTCAACGACGCGGCCACCTGGGTGGCGGCGCTCGCCCACAGCCAGCGGGTATTTCGCAATTACGACCTGCGCAAGCACGCCTACGGGCAGATCAAGGACAACTACGGGCTGGCGGCTCAGGCCGCGCAGCACGTCATCAAGAAGGTCACCGACGCCTACGCCACGCTGCACGCCAATCTCCGCAACGGACAGGTGGGCAAGCCCAGCTCCGCGCGGCGCGAGCGGGCCCTGGCCACGCCGATTGTCTTTCGCCCCAGCGCGGCCCAGCCGTTCGACGACCGCTGTCTGTCCTGGCAGATGGATGCGCGGACGGTGTCGATCTGGACCACGCGCGGGCGGATGAAGAGCGTGGCGTTCACCGCCTCGGCCGATCAGCTCACGACGTTGGCCGCCTACCGCAAGGGCGAATCGGACCTGGCATACCGCGATGGCAGGTGGTTCCTCATCGCCACCTGCGATATTCCCGACCGGCCGGTCGGCGCCCCGGACGGGTTCCTCGGCGTGGACCTGGGGATCGCCAACCTCGCSACCACCAGTGGCGGGSTTCGCCACAGCGGCAAGGGTCTGAACGCGGTCCGCCACCGTCACCGCGAGCTACGCCGCCGCCTGCAGGCCAAGCAGACCACGTCCGCCAAGCGGCTGCTGAAGAAACGCCGCCGCAARGAAGCGCGTTTCGCCGCGAACACCAACCACACCATCGCCAAACGCATCGTGACCGAGGCGACACGCACCGGGCAGGGGATCGCCCTGGAAGATCTCCAGGGCATCCGCGACCGGGTACGGCTCCGTAAGCCCCAGCGGGTCACGCTGCATTCGTGGAGCTTCCACCAGCTCGGCCGGTTCATTGCCTACAAGGCGGCCCGTGCCGGTGTCGCCGTGGTCTACGTGGACCCGGCCTACAC
>NZ_NGFP01000057.1 GCF_002149035.1 Streptosporangium minutum | reverse complement strand
GCTCCCGTCCCCGTCCCCGACGGCCCGCCGACCGTGGAGATCGACGACCTGGTGGTCCGGCACAGCGCCGACCGCTCCCCCGCCCTCAACGGCGTCAGCCTCACCCTCACCCCCGGCAGGCGCGTCGCCCTGGTCGGCCCCAGCGGGGCCGGCAAGAGCACCCTGCTGTCGGCGCTGATGCGCCTGGTGGAACCCGAGTCCGGCACGATCCGGCTGAGCGGGGTGGAGATCGGGCGGCTGTCGGCGGACGACGCCCGGCGGGTGATGACTGGGCTGACCCAGGATCCGTACGTGTTCCAGGCCTCGCTGAGGGACAACCTGCGCCTGGCCGGCCCGGAGGCCGGCGAGGATGCGCTGGCCGAGGCCGTACGGCGGGCCCGCCTGGAGCGGTGGGTGGAGCGGACCGGGTGGGACACCGTGCTCGGCGAGGACGGGCGGACGGTGTCCGGAGGGCAGTTGCAGCGCCTGGCGCTGGCACGGGCGCTGCTGAACGACCCGCCGGTACTGCTGCTGGACGAGCCCGCCGAGGCGCTGGACGAGGAGACGGCGGACGCGCTCATGGCCGACCTGCTGGACGCCACCCACGGTCACACGACGTTGCTGGTCACCCACCGCCTCCGCGGGCTGGAGCAGGTGGACGAGATCGTCGTGCTGGAGAACGGCTCGGTGGTCCAGCGGGGCACCCACGGGGAGCTGGTGGACGCCCCGGGGTACTACCGCGACCTGTGGCGGTCGGAGGCCCTGACCGCGGGACGGTGACCGTCTGAAGGCAGGCGGCCGGCGGGGCGCGGGACGGCCGGCAGCCGTGGCCCGGATCTCCCGGGACGGCTGCCGGCCGGCCTGGTCAGGGGGTCACGATGGCGATCTTGTCGACGTAGTCCTCGGTGATCCAGAGGTTGTCGTCGGGACCGGCGGCGATGTCGAACGGCCCGGAGACGACGGTCGGCATCGCGTACTCGTTGATTATCCCGGTGATGGAGGAGCTGGCGACGTTGTTGGCGCTCTGCTCGACGAACCACAGGTTGTTGTCCGACCCGACGGTGATGCCCCAGGGGAAGCTGTCGGGGTCGGTGAGCGAGTATTCGGTGAAGGTGCCGCTGGTGGTGAGGGAGCCGATCTTTCCGTTGGCGTCGGTGTACCACAGCTTGCCGTCCGGGCCCGTGGTGATCCCGATGGGCATCGCGCCGGAGGACGGGACGGTGAACTCGGTGATCGTCCCGCTTGTGGTGATCCGCCCGATGCTGTTCCCCAGCGGCTGGGTGAACCACAGGTTGCCGTCCGGGCCGGGGGTGATGCGCATGGCGTAGACGTCGCTGGTCGGCAGGGCGTATTCGGTGATCGTCCCTGAGGGGGTGATCCGCCCGATCTTGTTACCCACCGTCTCGACGAACCACAGGTTGCCGTCCGGGCCGGGGGCGATGCCCCAGGGGTAGGAGTCCGCGGTGGGGATGGTGTACTCGGTGATCGTCCCGGAGGTGGTGATCCGCCCGATCTTGTTGCCGACCGCCTCGGTGAACCACAGGGCTCCGTCCGGCCCGGTGGTGATGTGCGCCGGCTCGGAAGCGGTGGTGGGGATGGTGTACTCGGTGAACAGGCCGGCGGTGGTGACGCGGCCGATCTTGTTGGCGAAGTTCTCGGTGAACCACATCGCGCCGTCCGGCCCGGCGGTGATCCCGATGGGAGTCGCCGGGCTGGTCGGGATCGGCAGTTCGCTGATCGTCGGTATTCTCCGGCTCTCCGCCATGCGCTTGGCCGCCGCCGCCGTGGCGAGCCGGGGCGCGGGCGGGAAGTGACAGCGGATGCGCCGGTGCTGTGGCATCAGCTTGAGTTTGAAGCAGAGCTTCACCCATGGGCGTACAGGGGACGGAGGGCGTGGCGGCGGCGCGGCAGAGGCGGACACCGGCAGAGGAGCGCTTGCCGCCAGGATCAGAGCCACGACCACGAGCGGATACCCCAGGCGTCGAGAACGGTGACGCATGACATCCCTTCCAGGAAAGAAAGAAAAAGGAACGCGGGTGGGCCGCTGAGCGCAATCGAGTGATTGAGGTCCGCGGCATCGGGCCGCCGTCGGCGGGAATCTGCGAGCATCGGAGCAGACACCCTTGGGGCCCGATCCGGACGATGCTGTCCATCCTCTGTCCGGCCCCGGCGGTCCCAATATCTCCCGTGGCCGCCGACGGCCGCCGATCATCTGCGTTCGTGGCTGGTCATGGAAACGTCAACGCATCGGCCGGAGTCGCCCTGGAACGCGCCGGGGCCCTGGGCGGGCGTCCTCGACTCCGCCACGTCCCCGGAAGGTGCGGGTCCGGGACGCCTCGCGGAACGCCTCGATCGGCCGGCGCCACCGCCGTGCGCCGGCCGGAGGGGGCGCCGCTCAGGCGACCGAGTGCGTGACGACGCCGGTGTAGAGGCCCGCGGCGGCGAGGGGCGGGATGGTGACGACGAGCGTCGGCTCCCAGCTCGTGGAGGAGGGGATGGCCGCCTGCTTGCGTCGACGACCGTCGCTATCGCCGCGGCCCTGGAAGCCGTGACCGCCGGGGCGCTGGAGGCCGAGGCCGCCGGGGCGCCGAGGGTGAGCAGCAGCGCGATCGACGCCGCCGGCGACAGGGGCGTTCGCGCGGCGGAGCGGCCCGCACGGCTCTTGCTCATTGCGATTCCTCATACGTGTCTCGTGGGCGATGCGCGTGGAGCATCTGGTCGATGACGTTCGGGAAACCGATGGCAGCCTAGATCACTTCGTTGGGGCCGCGTTTTCCGACGTCGTCCGTGGACGGCAAATCCGCCGCAAAGGCAGCGGTGGAAACGCCCGTTCCGGGGCGAACGGATGCGCCCTCCGTCTGAGGGCCCTGGGCATGGCACGGAGACGGACCACCAGCCCCACGATTACCAACAGTCACCATATGATCACCAAAAATTGCCAGGCGCCCCTCTGGGGCGGTTTCCGGGGTCCGGTCGCGGAGCAGGATGTGATCACGCAGGAACGGCCCAGGCAGGGCGAGCGTTCGACGAAGGAGACAGCAGTGTCCGAAAGCCGTCTGGGCATCTCATTGACAGGCGCCGCCGCCCTGGTGGCGGCCATGGTGGTGGTGGCCCTGCCCGCACAGGCCGGCACCTGCCCCGCCTCCACCACCTGCCCCACCACGGTGACCTTCACCGTGACCGCCCCCGGCGGGCTGACGATCACCGTTCCCGACGGTCCGGTCAACCTCGGCAGCGGCGCGCCGGGCACCCAGATCAGCGGGYAGCTCGGCCCGGTCACGGTCTCCGACCAGCGCGCCGCGCTCACCGCGACGTGGACGGCGACGGTGATCGCGGCGACGGGCGGCTTCACCACCGGCGCCGGCACCACCCCCGAGACCGTCCCCACCGKCGACGCCCTCTACTGGTCCGGTCCCGCCACCGCCACCACCGGCACCGGCACCTTCGTGCCCGGCCAGGCCAACGCGGCGGCCGCGCAGACGCTGAACGTGTCGCGGACCGCCTTCAGCAAGACAACCGGCTCGGGAAACAACTCCGCCACCTGGAATCCGACCGTCCTGATCAACGTTCCCGACCAGGCGGTGGCCGGCGTCTACACCGGCACGGTGAACCACTCCGTTGCCTAACCCCCTGCCGCGCCTCGGGCGAGCTGCCGGCCAGCGCGTAGACCTGCCCGGCGGCCGGGGCGGATTGCCCATGGGAATGTGGATTCCCGCAGGAAGATCCAACCGGGTCAGTTATCGCCGAGCAGCGCCGTCAGGCGGTCAGCACGACGGCGGACACGTTGACCGCCGCGCCCGCGCAGGTCAGCCGCGTGCAGGCGTGCCCGCATCCGTCACAGCGGCGCTTTCGGTGACGGCTTCGCGTAGCGGCTGCGCGGGTGAACGCCCCCGTCGGCGGGCCCGCCAGGCCGCGGTACGGCAGGCCGGGCCGCAGTAGAGCACGTCGGCGCGCAACGGCGGGCGGCAATTGCGGCAGTAGCGCCTTCCGAGGTCTCGGTAGTGATGGCGGTGAAACCAACGATGTTGCTGCTGACCTGCTAAGACTTCTTGAGAAACACGATCACGGGGCGGCGGGCCAAGCTCTATCCATGCAGGTCGGACCCATATCCGTTGGATTTTCTGCGATTACTACCAAGACCCCCAGCAGAGTGAGCCAGCAAGAGCGCCTGCCCCTGGCCAGACAGGGCGGGCGCTTGGTCGTCGCGGTTTACGCGGGTACCCGCCGGCTGTTGCGGCAGATCATGATCTGGCCGTTGACGTCGCCGTATTGACCTTCGCCGCTGCGGGGCCATTGCCCCGTGCTGCCGTTGTACCAGTCACACCAAGGTGCCTGGGCGTGTACTGGAGCGGACACCAGCGTGGCCGCGAAGAAGGCGGCGCCCGCAACGGCGGTCGCGCGGATCAGAACTCGCATGCTCCTCCCACACAACATGAACTTTATGTAGATAGCATGTCACTCTAAGTAAGTGTTGACGAGAGGGTCCGCCGCCCTCCGGTTCGTCACTATGAGCTATAGATCCTTTTCAAGGAGTGAAGTGAGCGACGCGTTCCCATCCGGCAAGTTCTTCCGCATCGTCAACGAGGGCACCGGGCTGTGCCTGGCCGCCGCGCACGGGGGCACCACCCATGGCGCCCAGAAGGCTCAGGACCGCTGGACCGGCGAGGAGGGCTACATCCCCTACTCCCACACCAACGACCAGGTCCTCACCCTCCGCACGTCCACGGGCCATCGGGGCGAGGTGTGGTTCTTCAGCGAGATCAAGAACACCTACGGCGACGAGGACTGGCACCTGGTCAACGTCAACAAGGACATCCGCAGCACCTTCACCCTCCACGTCGGACCCCTGGACGGCTTCTCCCAGCCGGTCGGGCTGGGTCTGATCGGCTGGGGCGTGCCGGGCCAGACCCAGTGGAACTCCGGCGGGGGGATGATCTGGCCGGGCCCGCATGAGGACAAGGTCGTCACCGTCCTGTCCGACGGCCACGGCAACCACCGGGCCGTGCTGGCGGCCCGCGGTGGCGCCAACCAGCAGTGGCGCTTCGACCAGGTCGACCTGTCCGGCGAAGCCGTACCCACCCGCAGAAAGGGCATCTACGAAACGAGCCCGCCGGGCACGGATTTGTCCAAGTGGAGGGACGTCCTCTAAGCGGCGAAGCGGCTGACGCATCCTGACCGCCGATGCGTGGTAGCGGGGCCGGTCCCCGCCGCTTACCTGTGGGGGTGTCCGGGGTTGAGGAACAGCGGAACAGCCGTTGGCGGTAAGCCGCTGCGTCGCAGGTCGCGGAAGGTCATGTAGGGCGCCGGGGTGGTGTTTTCCTGGGGCCTGCCCTCGCGGGAGCGGCCCATGACCGCCTGCCCCTTTCGCATTTGACCAACTCACCGCCACAACGAGAAGCAAGATCTTTCTGACCGCCAACGGTTGTTCTGCTGTTCCTCAACCCCGCAATCGCGGAAAATCCAACGAACCCTGCTCTGACCTGGTCTCTTATGAAAGGCGGTCCCACTCGCCCGCCCCGCGTTGCTGTAGAGACGTAGCAGGTCAGAGATAGCTTCGTTGGATTTTCCGCGATTGCTACCGGGACCCCTGTCAGGCGGGCTTCGGACCGGTGGAAGGCTGCGAGGTCTGTGTGCTGCTGGGGTAGGGGCCCCATGCTTCTCCGGTGCGGGTGGCGGCCCGGCGCCCCAGCTTGCCTGAGGCGACCATGGTGGCGAGGGAATCCAGGATCACCCGGGCGCTGATCAAGGAGGTCTGTTCGGCCCAGTCGTAGGGCGGCGAGCACTCGACGACCTCGATCCCCGCGAGGCCAGGCGCGGATACCAGGCGCACCAGGCCCAGCGCCTCTCGAGGCAGTAGCCCTCCGGGTTCCGGCCAGCCGGTTCCAGGCACGAACCCGGCGTCGACGACGTCGATGTCGAAGGACAGGTAGACGGCCTTGGCGCCCTTCCAGGCGAGCTCCAGGGCAGTCTCGGCGATCTTCTCGATGCCGACACGTTCGACGTCCCCCACCGTCATGATCGTGGTTCCCCGGCTGCGGCCGACCTTCACTCCTTGCCGCGGGGACTGCCAGCCGCCGATGCCGATCTGCACGAGGTTGACGGCCGGCGCGTTCTTGATGTTGGTCGCGTGGAAGAAGGGCGTGGTGTGCATCCGTTCGTCCAGGTCACTCTCCTGGGTGTCGACGTGCCGGTCGAAGT
The DNA here is from genome assembly GCF_002149035.1 of Streptosporangium minutum. Classification (GTDB taxonomy): domain Bacteria; phylum Actinomycetota; class Actinomycetes; order Streptosporangiales; family Streptosporangiaceae; genus Streptosporangium; species Streptosporangium minutum. The sequence goes on along the minus strand of NZ_NGFP01000057.1, from coordinate 32,351 downwards.
GGATGATCCCGATGTTGCCGTCGATGTGGGGGGCCAGGCCGCGGATGGTCGGGTACCCGATGGAATGGTCTCCGCCCAGCACCACGGGCATGACTCCCGCGGCGGCGACATGGCTGATGGCCTTGTCGATCTGGTCGAAGGATTTTTCGAGGTTGCCGGGGATCGTGACGACGTCGCCGATGTCGACGAGGTTCAGCTGTTCCCGCAGGTCGACACCGAGTTCGAAGTTGTAGGTGCCGAACAGGTTCGTGGCCCGCCGGATGCCCTGCGGCCCGAACCGCGCACCAGGCCGGTAGGTGGTGCCGGCATCCAGCGGAACGCCGAAGATCGCTACCTCGGCATCACCGACCTCGTGGACGTTCTCCAGGAACGGGGACTTCATGAAGGTCCCTCGTTCACCGGCGAAATGCGGTACCTCTCCACGGGAGAACGTCGGAATCGTACGGTCCTTGACGGAGTCCGCAGCCGGCAGGCCAAGATCGAGCGACCGCTCGACCTCCTCCTTCTGCCGACGATCGGGCAGTTTCGCCTCTGCCTCTTGCGCCCACTTGCCTTGCGCGAATGGCTCAGCCATCTGTCCCCCTATAGCCGCGCTAGCTCTGGGGGGCCTGCAATAACTGTACCCAGATGCCCGCCGATCGGGCGCTTCGCGCCCGGGGCACCTGTCTGAATGCGGCACCGCGCTCGCCGACCTGTGGGGGTCGAGCGCGCCGGCGACCTGGAACCGCAACCGCGCCGCCGTCGCCTCCTGGCTCGCCTGGTGCCACGCCAAGAAGCGCTGGGCGGCGTCCTGGGGTCCCGGTAGTAATTGCGAAAGATCCAACGGAAATGCCCCTGGCCTGCTCTGATGTGAGGGCGTCGCATGGCTGGKGTGCCGGTTGGYGGATGCGGCGGGCTGGGCCGAGGATGCCGCTGACTTCGCCGGGATGCTCCACGTCGACGCTGGCGAAGCGATATCCGTTGGATTTTCCGCCGTTGCTACCGGGCCCCCTCGGCCTACCCCGGGAGCCCCGGCCGACCTGATCGATCAGGCGGCGGCGGCCGCCGTCTCGGCGAGGATGCCGAGGAAGTGCAGCCAGCCCTCGGCGTGTGGCGGGACCTGCGACTCCGGCAGGTTCGAGTGGGTCAGGTCGACCCGCGTGCCGGTGGCCGTCGGCGTCAGGCGGAACGCCACCTCGGTCGATCCGGCGGGGAGGACGTCGTTGGCCTCCAGACCCCAGGTGACGACGACCGAGCGGGGCCGGTCGACCTCGACGAACTCGCCGCGGATCGGGTTCCCGTCGATGTCGACGGCGAACACGCCGCCCGGCCGGGGATCGAGCTCGGCGCGCTGGCCCATCCACGCCAGCATCCCGTCGACCGTGACGAGGTGGTCGAACACGATCTCGGGCGGGGCCTCGATGTCGATGGAGGTTACGAACTCAGCCATTGGTCCTCGCGGTCTTCTCGGCGGCGGCCTTGAGAGCGGCCAGGTGATCGGGCCAGAAGCCCTCAAGGAACTGGCGGACGGCGGCGAAGCCGTCGGTGCGCACGACGAACAGGTGGCGGGTGCCCTCCCGCGTCTCGGTGACGAGCCCGGCCCCCCGGAGCACCCGGAGGTGGTGGGAGACGGCCTGCTGGCTCATCGCCATCGCCTCGGCGACCTCGCCCACCGCCCGAGGTTCGTCCCGAACGATGCTCAGGATGGCGCGGCGGTTGCCGTCGGCCAGCGCCCGAAGGGTGCTGTCCAGCACCTCGGCGGTGGCGGCGCTCACGGCGTCCGGCCGAGGTAGGCGATGAGCTGCTCGGACGACGTTGCGCCGATGTCGAGCGCCGGGCCGAAGGCGTCGCCACGCTGCGCCTCCCCGAGGGCCGCGTGGGCGAAGGCGAGGACGGCGAGCGCGAGGTCCTCCGGGATGGACGCCGCTTCGCCGCTCGCCTGGCTGATGTCCCAGCCGTGGACGACGGCCTCGAGCAGGGTCGCCGACGCCATGACCGGCCCGGGCATCGTCCCGAACGGCAGCTCGTAGGTGCGGTCCATCACGCCGGGCTGCCGCCAGGCGAGCCGGGTCCGGGCCGCGAGGTCGGCCATGGCGGCGTCCCATGGTCCGGTGGCGGTGGCGCCGCCGCCGTCAAGGGCGTCGGCGAAGATCGCCAGGGTCTCGACGGTGTGGTCGAGCAGCGTCCGGAGGTCCCAGTCGTCGCAGGGGGTGGGGACATCGAGGGCATCGGCTGGGACGGCGGCGATGCGGGCCGTCGTCCACGCCAGGCCCTCGTCGAGCAGGTCGAGGGTGTCGGTGATGAGCATGGCTCTTATACAAACAACGATTTGTACAAAAGTCAATTTGTTGTTTGTGGACGGACCGATGAGGTAGGACGTGTCCCGGCGTCGGAGGAACCATGGACGCGCGCAACCTCGCCAACCGACTCTCTGCCGACGACGGCGAGATGAGCCGTCGGACGACATTGCTGTACAGCAGTGCCGTACAGCGACACCGTCTTACGCGATCACATCTCACCGAACCGCATCTACCGCCTGACCAGCACGTAAGCCCGCCGACCCGGCCCCGGCCGTTGACTCGTAATGGGGTCCCGGTAGCAACGGCGGAAAATCCAACGGATATCGCTTCGCCGGCGTCGACGTGGAGCATCCCGGCGAAGTCAGCGGCATCCTCGGCCCAGCCCGCCGCATCCACCAACCGGCACACCAGCCATGCGACGCCCTCACATCAGAGCAGGCCAGGGGCATTTCCGTTGGATCTTTCGCGATTACTGCCGGAACCCCGGATCGCCTCAACGAGGCGGTCGGGCCGCCGTGCCCGCCCGGCCCCCCTCCCGGACCCGGCCGGGCCACGGCAGGTGACGGCCGTACCCGTTTCCCCCGATCCGGGGCGGCAGCCGCTCATATCGTACGGTCACCAATCGGATACGAACGGTGTCTCCGGTGGGCGGATGGAACTGTATGCTCACGCATCGGGGTTGCATAGTCGCCCCGGAACCCGCCGGGGTAAATCGGACAGATGGCCGCCCGGTCGTGCGCGCGCCACTCCGGCTCCGGCATTTGCGCAGGTCAACGCGTCGGACGCCGGGTGCGATACCGGACAGAACCGATGCACTGTCCGGTACATGGCTTGGGGCATCTCCGGCCTGCGGTCAGTCCTCCCCTACCGGGACGCTGCCTGCTTTCTCTCGGACCAGGTGGCCGGTCCCCTCCGGTGTCGTCTTCAGCCGCCACCCGTCCGACCACACATGAGCGGCCGCAGGATCGACCACCACAGTCCTGGCGAACAGCGCGGTCTTGGTGGAGGTCGCCCGTCGAACCAGATGTGCCCCGCCGACCACGCCGCCCACCAGCAGCGTGACCGGCACGATCCACCACGCGGCCGGCCGGGGAGTACGCAACTGCGGCGGAACCACCTCCACCGCGACGGCAGGCACATCATCTGGGGCGGGGCGGGGGAACGGCAGTAACGGCATGCCTCCCATTCCAGCCGCCCGCGACCCACACCTGGCCGGACTGCATGTGATCGTTACCGGAGCGGATCGGGCAGCGCCGGCCGGAGGAGGGCCACCCCGGCAGCAGAACCGTGCGATGGGCGGTGCCTGCCCTCGATTCCGAGGTCGACCCCGCACTCGTCAGGCGGTTCGAGCGGTGCCCGGTCCGCCGGGACGACGGGCGATGGCCCCTTTTCCAAGGGCCTGTCCTCGGCTCGATCATCAGGATTCTGATCTCGGAGCTGGGCCCTGCCTGCCACGCGTACCGCAGCACGCCCGGCGTGTTCGTCGACGTACGGCTGAGCCTTCCGCAGGCGACCAGTCACCCGTCAGCTGGTGAAACGTCCCTCACGGGTGTACTTGCAAGCCCCACTGAGGCAGTTAGGGCTGGACCCCCAGCCGTCGTTGTAGGTGACCTTGCGGTGGCGCTTGAACTTGCCCTTGATCTCTTCCGCCTGAAGCCCAGGGCCGACCTTCTCGTCCGCCTGCTTCCACCAACTGGTGCCGTTCCAGTAGTACAGCCGGTGCTGGGCCCACAGGTGACTCGGCGAGTCCACCGGCAGGCAGTTGAAGATGAAGCTCTCCGCGCGACGCTCCTTGAAACCGCCGAAGTCGAAGGTGGTGTACGACTTGGGAGCCAGGCCGGCCTGGGCGTTGTCGTGCCAGAGGTGCCAGCCCCAGTGTTCGGCGGTGCACGAGGCGGAGAGCACGGCGCCGGCCGGAGCGGTCAGGCCGCGTACGGTGACCGGCTCGCTGGTGATCCGCCGTCGCTGCAGCTCGGCGGGGAGGTCGGTGCCGTGGTCATCGACGAGGCGCTGGGGCACCGGCACGTCGGGCGGGGTGATCTCCAGGTAGGTCTGCAGGTAGCTGTTGCTCCGCTCCCAGGCGATGAGCGGCGCGCGGCCGATGATCCCGAGTTGGGACATCCCCACTTCGTTGGAGGGCTGGCTGTCGGAGAAGCTCACGGTGAGACCGGTCGTGTATTCGATGTGCGCCAGGGGGATCTCCCGGTCGCTCTCCTCGGGTTCGGCCGCGGCCGGGGAGGAGGCGAGCACCATCGTGGCGGCGATAGCTGCGATTGACCTCATGTCACTCCTTGCGGTTGGGGTTGCTCGCGCAGAACGTTAGGAACCGATCTTTCAGTGGCCTTAAAGATGAGCTCAGCGCATGCTTCCAGCGCGCCGGCGCCGGATCGGATTGCCTGTCGGGTCTGTCAGCATGACGCGCATGACAGCTGACCTGCTCGCCCCGTTTCAGGGGCTCAACGCACCTGAGAGTGCGGGTGGCGGCATCCTGGGGTGATCTTCAGTGTGGCCTTTTCCGGGGGCTCGATCCCCAAAGAGCAATTCGGCAACCGCTCGTCGGGTCCGTGGCGTCGCGGGCCGGGACCGGCCGGAGAGCCGCAGCCCGGCCCGCGAACGCCCAGGCCCTCACAGGCGATTGCCGAAAGAATCGAGGAGCTATGACCGACGATCCGAGGATGGCGATGGACCTCGTAGACCAGATCGAGGTACTCGGCGCGCAGGTGGAGGCCGGCGAGGTAGCTGTCCGGGGTCTTGCCGTACCGGGTGGCGATGCCTCGCCAGGCCTTCAGCTTGTTGATCAGCCGCTCGACGGTGTTTCGCTCCTTGTACAGGTCCGCGTCGTGGCTGACGGGCCAGCCGCCCCTGCTGCCCTTCTTCCGGCTGGCGGCCTGGTCCTTCTTCTCCGGGATGACCGCCTTGATGCCGCGTTCCCGCAGATGGGCGCGGTTACCGCGAGAGGAGATCGTCTTCGGTGTCCTGGCCAACTTGTCCGCCGAGGCCGCCCCCCTTTGACCTGGCCTTCTCCTGCTCGACGGCCTTCTCCAGAGCGGCGACGACGTCCTGGTCCAGGTGCATCCCGGCAGCCTCGTGGTGGGTCCGGGCGGTGGTGGAGTCGATACTGACCAGGGGCAGGTCCACCGCACCCCGCAGCGCGGCTTCCGCGATCAGGCCCTCCAGCAGGGCCTCGAAGACGCCGGCGTCACGCCACTGCCGGAAGCGGTTGCAGACGGTCGACCAGGCACCGAACTCCTGCGGCATCTCCCGCCACTGCCCGCCCGTCCTGAACCGCCAGATCACGCCCTCGAACTGCTGCCGCAGTCGCTCGGGGTACGGGCCGTACTCGCCGATCGGCAGGTACGGCCCGATGAACTCCCACTCCGCGTCCGTCAGTCGCACTCGCGTCACACCGCAAGATCTATCGGTCCAAGCCCCGATGCGAAGGCGAATCCCACAGATTGATCACGACTCGATACGCGCCCTACTGTCACACAAAGGTCTATACATCCTCCTGTGTCACACCAGTCTGACGGGACGCGGCGGTTTCCTGAAAAAGAGGTGTTCACCCGGCTCAATCTGCCGCTGCGGCGACGCCCCGCACATCGTCCTCAGGTCGCCGCGGGATCCTCCCGAGGTCGCGACGGCGTCTACGGCATTGCAGTCACCTCCGCGCGGATGCAGGGTGCGCGACCTCGCCCGACATGCGCCAGATCGCCTGCCCTGTCAGTCATGGACTTTGAAGTCCCCGTGGCTCGTCTTGAGAATCGGCGCCGTGCCCTGGCAATCGTTGATCGGCGCGTTCATGAACCCCCACATCCAGTAGAGCCTGTCGGAACGGCCGTTGTCGTGCACGGTGAACGAGACCTTCTGGCCGGTGACGTCCGTGTTCTTCTCATCCGTAAGGTTCGCGTAACCACGGGTGATAACGCCGGTGGCGACGGCGACCTCACCGCCCACGAGCAGACAGGTGATCTTCCCCTCGAACTCGGCGACGACGCCACCGGTCCTGCCCTTCCCGTGGAACACCTTGAAAGTCCCCTTCGTGGTGCCGGGTCCGCCACGGGCCTCGATCTGGAACTTCACCGGGTCCCCGGCCCAAGATCCGAACGTCTTGGTCAGTTTGCCGCCCGCGGATCCGGACAGCCGGGGCCCAGGGTCGGAGGGCGCGGTTCCGGCGAAGGACGCCGTCGCCGTTCCGGTGATCAACGCAAGCGTGGCAGCCAGTCCGGCAATTCCACGTCGTCCCCACAGCTTTTTCGTATCGGTCACGTCGCGGCTCCCTCGGTAGATTGCGTTCTACGGTTCCGCCAATCTGCCACCGCGGGGGTGCCCTGGACGTCGTCGTCAGGTCTCGACGAGATCCTCCGGAGGTCGCGATCGGGGTCATCCCCCAAGAGGACCGCGTTCGTGGTGAGCGGGAGTCGCCGCCCCGGTGGCCGTGATCGACCGGCAGGCGACCGACCGCACGTCTCGGCGTCGCCGGAGACGACCGGGCCGGCGCCGCAGCCAACCCTTCCAGCAGGTTGCCTGAATAGGCCGAAGTGCCTCAGCCCGGCCGCCCGAGCGTCCTCGCCGGGCTCGGCGTCGAACTCCACGCGCACGAGGTGGTCCTGCACACGCGCTGCTCGCTTCGGGGCTGGCTACGGGGCCGGTCACGAGGCAGACGAGGGCTTGTCCCCGGCGCCCGGCAAGCTTTCGGGCTGCGTCGCGACGTGGGTGACCTGGGACGGCACCTGGACCAGCAAGGAAATCGTGTACGGCATCACCAGCCTGCCCGCCGCCCTGGCCCCACCCGCCCACCTCAACCACTACGAACGCACGCACCGGGGAGTGGAAAATCGCCTCCACTGGGTCAGAGACGTCACCTTCCGGGAGGACAACTCCCAGGTCAGAACAGGTACTGCGCCCAGAGCCCTGGCCGGTTTCCGCAACCTGGCGATCAGCACCGCCCGCTTGGCCGGCCGGGCCGACATCGCCCATGCCCGCCGCGATCTCCTCGATCACAACGACGCCTTCGCCGTCTACACCATCTGATCAACCCGACGAAATGCGACAGAACGAATCAACGCCGGGGCCCCGGCACAAGGGCGGGATGAGCCCCACTGTGTCAGGCTCTACTGAGCCGGAGAAATTCCGCTCTGCGAATCCGCAGCGATTCACGCGCAGGTCGATACTGCCCAGGCTGCCCAGGGTTGCGTGGATCAGCAAGCCTGCAGAGGAGGCCGCTGAGCAGGCAGAACGGGAAGAGAACGCAGCTTAACCACCACGCAGCCGATGCCTCAGTTGACTTGACACCTTCCGCTGACAGAGAGGGTGCGGGATCGAAGCGATCGCGGCCGTGACACATATCAGGAACTTATGTCGGCTCCTTGCCGTCGCGGCGTGGATCTGTCAGGGACGCCGGAGACGAGGTACCACGCCGTCGTGGCCCACAGGACGGCGGCGGAGCCCAGACCGGCCACGGTTTGGACCCCGGTCTCCGGGGCCCCGGAGAGCGCCATGGCGCAGCCGACCACGCCGACGACGATGAGCAGGCTGCCGGTCCAGCGGTACTCGAGGCGGCCAAACGGCCGCGCCAGCGGGAAGAAGTGCGCGCCGACCACGATCGCGATGAGTGCCGGTATCCAGTTGTACCCGCCGGTGATGTTCCCGACTACGACGACGACCGCGATCCCCACTCCCTGGCCGACGTTGCTCCACTTGAAGGTGCGCGCGCTGCGTTCGTACACCTCGCGCCCGCCGGTTCCGTCGAGGCGGCGGGCAGCGAGGACGAGCAGAGTCGCGGCGAGGACGGCTCCGGCGACGAGGGCGGCGGTACGGGCGGAGCCGTCCAGGACGACGGAGCCGACGAGCCACCAGACGGTGCCGAAGAACGTCAGGATCATTCCGGAACCGCGGGTGCCGTACTGAGGGTTCGGGCGGAGAAGAGCACACATGACGTCCATCCAAGCCGACCGGGTGCGGTTGCGGGCGGCCTGGACCGGAACTGTCGCATGTCGAGCACGGCTTCGCGCACCTGAAGAACTGGCGGGTTCTCACCAAGGTCCGTACCGACCCTTCGTGGGCGACCGCGCTGGTCCGGTAGGGCGAGACAGGACTGCTGATGATCGTGACTGCTGCCGACCTGGGTGTCGGCGCGCATGATGAAACTGTGAGTTCGGAACCGAAGCCGGTGTCAAAGAGGTCGGAGTATCGCTAATCCGGCGGCGTCTACAGGGCCGTGGCCGGGTACCCCTGCTCGACTTCACTGACAACAACCGGGCGCTCAACACGGTCCGGAACAGTGTCGGTGGCGGATGACATGATCCGTCGATGTCCGAAACCGCTGCTTCAATCGCGTCCTTCTGGGATGCCTTCGCCGCTTCCTTCGACGAGGAGGCCGACCACGGCCTTCGTGACCCCGACGTCAAGGCCGCATGGGCGCAGTGCCTGCGCTCTTGGATGCCGGCCTCACCCGCCGACGTCCTGGACCTGGGGTGCGGCACCGGCTCGTTGTCCCTGGTGCTCGCCGAGCAGGGCCACCGGCCGGTCGGCGTGGATCTGGCCCCGCTGATGGTCGAGCAGGCCCGGCGCAAGCTCACCGCGGCCGGCTTCGATGCCCTGATGTTGGTGGGTGACGCGAGCAACCCGCCTGCCGAGGCGGGATCGTCCTTCGATGTGATCCTCTCCCGTCACCTGCTGTGGACCCTGCCCGACCCCGAGGAGGCGTTGCGCCGGTGGGTCGGCCTGCTGCGCCCCGGTGGGCGCCTGGTCCTCATCGAGGGGCGCTGGACGACAGCCGAACCGGGAGAGGACCACTCCTACGCGGTGGACTCGGAGTCGCTGCCATGGATGGGCGGGGTCGAGGCGGAGCGGCTCCTGGCGGCGCTGCGACCGCTGGTGGAGACCGCACACGTCGAGCCGCTGCCCGATCCCACGTTGTGGGGGCGAACTGTTCAAGACGAGAGATACGCCGTCGTCGCCTTTGCGTAGTGGTACGGGTGGTGATCTCGAAGGTCGGCATCCTGAAGCCGACAGTGATGGTCCAGCGTCCTGGACACGGTGGAACGGGGTGAACCGAGGTGACGGGACTTTGCCGACATCAACCGGGCGCTCAACATACATCTGGGACATACCTCTAAGATCATCCGCATCGTTACACGAATCTGGGCCGCCGCCGGCCGATACCGCTTCGGGCGCGCAGCCGCCGTCATCGTCGCGCTCTACCTGACCGCTGCGGCCGTCGCCGCGATGTTCGCCGCCGTGTCCGGCAATCCGTCGGCGCTGTCGTTGACCGCGATGACCGCCCCCTGGGTCTTCCGCTACGCGCGCTACGCACAGGGAGGCTGGCTCGGGCCCCTGCTCACCGGGATCTGCGGGCTCAACGCGTGGATGCTGTGGCAGGTGCTGCGCGGTCCCGCGCTGCCGTGCGCCGAGGGGTTGGCGCGCAGCGTGGTCTGGCTGCGGCGCCTGCTGTATGCGGGCGTCGCTGGCGACCTGGTGGTCTGGGAGCTCGTCGAAGAACTATCCGACGCCGTGGAGGACGTCGGGAGCCTGCTGCTGTGGGCCGTCACGGTGGTCCTGCTGACGCGGGTCGTCGGCGGGGTCTCGGCCCGGTTCCGGGTCGTCGCTCTCGCGTTCGGTCTGACCGGCGTGCTGGCCCCGGCACTGCTGTTCCTCCTCGGCGATCCCGACCTTTCGACGATCAGCCTGCTGGGGCTGGCGAGCTGCGGCTGGACGGTGATGATCCTCATCGGGCAGCGCCGCGACGGGCGGTGGAGCAACGCCACGATCGATGTCGGCAGGATCGCCCTCGTCGTCCTGCTGGCCTCCCCCGCGAGCAATCTCGCCCTCCAGAGTGAGTCCTTGCTGTTCAACGGCCTGGGGGTCGTGATGGGCACGCTCGGCATGTTGACCACGGTGTGGCTGGCGCGTACCGCGCACGAACTCGCCGGACCCGGCGGCATGCCCGCCGCGGAAACCGCCGCTCCGCCCGCCGCCGGCCGCGGGCGGCTGCGGTTCGCCGCCATCGCGCTCGTGCTGCCGCTCGTCGCGGTCGGCACCGAGGAAGGCGCCCATCTGAGCTTCACCGGTGCCGACGAGGACTGCTTCGAGCAGGTCGGCTCCTACGCCGACACCCGGCCGCGGGACCGGCGGCAGGCGTTCCTGTGCCTGGCCCGCAGCGGCACCCCCGCCGGGACGCCGATGTTCCCCGAGGACCTGCCGGACCAGCGCATCCTGGCCCACGGCAGAGAACTGTGCACGCTGCCCGGCGCCGAGGAGCGCCAGGCGCTGCTGCGGCGGATGGGCGGGGCGGCGGATGCGGCCGAGCTCGGCGATGCCCTGGAGTTCCTGTGCCCCGGCGTCATCGCCCGGCAGCGCGCCGAAGAGGCGCGCGAACACGCCCGCCGGGAACGCGAGCGGGAGCGGGAATGGGCCGCGTGGAAGGCCGAGACGAACGCCCGGTGCACCGACCCCTGGCCGAGGCTGCGGGCCGAGCGGCAGGGCACGGCCGCGTACCTGCTCTTCGAGGGGGGCGGCTACGCCGTCTTCGACGACCGCGACCACACCGAAGGCGCGGGCGGCGACATCTTCAAGGCCATCGACGACGGGTTCATCGACGCCGGCGGCAGCAGCGCCGCCATCACGACCGACGGCGAGAACGCGCCGATGTGCCTCACGGTCAAGGCCTTCGGCGCCGCCCCGCCGCTGCGGCTCAACGGCTGGGACCGGGTGGTCGAGGTCGGCCTCGTCAGCCGCACCGGCCGTCTGGTCGTCCCGCCCTACCCCGAGGGCGGCGACAGCGGAGCGATCCGGCCGCTGCCCAGCCTGGCCGTCGACGGCCCCGGCCGCTACCGGATGCGCGTCTACGCCCGCTCGTTCGAGTGGGACGAGGACGACCCCGACGCGCCCGTCGAGGAACACCTGATCATCGTCTATCCCGGCCGCTCCACGAAGAAGATCGTCCACCGCCCGTGACCGGGGACCGGTTCGGAGATGGGGGTGTTCGGGAGACACCGCTGTGGTGGGCGGCGATCGGACCACGGTACGCAGCGCCTCCCCACCCCGCCGGACTTATCGGAAGGTCGATGAGAATCCTGAAGACCGGGTTTCACTGACAACAACCGGGCGCAGGCCACTGACAACAACCGGGCGTGCAACACCAAGTACGCGGCTGTCGCGCGCGGACTTGATGTCAGTTATGCCGGGCGTCATCGACGACTGGTGGCTGTTGAGCGTGACGAGATGTCAGTGGGAGATGACACAAAGCCTTGCGGACGGGTGTCCCCCAGGACAGACCTGGTGAGGTGCTGCCCGGCATCCGGTTCGGGGCTGGACTGAGGATGTACTTCATGGCGGCTTCGTTGACGACAGGCCGTGTTGAGGGGCGATTGGACGACAGCGCTTGGAATCCGGGGCACAATCCCCTGCGGTCTGATCACGGCGGCAGGTCGCGCCAGCGTTCGGCCGACGCCAGAGCGTCCAGGCTGATCCGCTCCAGGAACGCACCGCCCTTGGCCAGGCGGCGTCCCACGGGCGTGTCGAGCCCGAGCGTCTGCCCCGCCGCCTTCGCGATCTCCGCCGCCGCGAGCGTCTGCCGCGAGCTGATCATCGTCGAGTGGTACCAGGCGTCGTCGTCGACCACGTAGATGTCGCGCCGCCGCCGCGGATCACGCTCGCGTCTGATCAGCCCCTGCTGGGTCAGGTAGCCCACCGCCGTGGAGATCGAGGCGGGACTGACTTTCAGCCCGCGCGACAGCTCGGCCGCAGTGAGCCTGCCGTCCTCGCTCAGCCACAGGCCAATGAGCACGCGCGCCATCATCTTCGGCAGGCCCATCCCGATCGCCAGCTCGACGGCTCCCTCTTCCACCTCGAAGACCTTGCGGTCCTGGGGTTCGGCCTCGGGCGAACGTGCCGGGGTGCCGCGCCGCGCCCGCCGCGCTGCCGCCTGGTGCGCCCGTTCGGGGCGGTAGTCACTGGGGCCGCCGTTGCGGCCGACCTCACGGCTGATCGTCGAGGTCGGCCGGTTCAGCCGCCTGGCGATCTCGGCGTAGGAGCGACCTTCGGCGAGGCCGGTCGCGATGCGCTGGCGCTCCTGCCGGGTCAACCTTCCTTCTGACATGACACCACTATTGCGTTCGGCATCACACAATGCAATGTTTAATTGCATTTAGCCTCAGTGTCAACGCATCAATTTATTGGCTTTGACCTGCACTTATGCGCCTCGATCAATTGACAGAATTTCTGAAAGCACCGTAGCTTTCAATTGTGATGAACACGTACTATCGCGACGAGCCGGTCACTCCGTCCCTCGACCGCGCACCCGCCTGCCCCTTCGATCCCGCCCCTTCGCTCACCGCCCTGCGCGCAGAGCGGCCAATCGCCCGCCTGGCCGCCCCCGAGGGCGCCCCCGGCGTCTGGATGATCACCGGATACGACCTGGTCCGCCAGATCCTCGCCGACCCGCGGTTCAGCTCCCGCTACGAAACCCACTACCACCCCCTGGCGGGCGGGCACCTGCCGCCCGCCCCCGTCGGCGACCTGACCGGCATGGACGCACCCCAGCACACCCGCTTCCGCAAGCTGCTGGCGGGCAAGTTCACCGTCCGCAGGATGAATCTGCTCACCGAGCGGGTCACCGAGATCACCCGTGAGCGGCTCGACGCGATGGAGCGGCAGGGGCCGCCCGCCGACCTCGTCGAGGTCTTCACGCAGCCGGTTCCAGCGCTGATGATCTGTGAGCTGCTCGGCGTGCCGCACGAGGACCGCGACCAGTTCCAGAGCTCCACCCGGGCCCTGCCGGACGCCGGGACCGCTGAGGCGCAGTACGCCGCCTTCGTCGAGCTCGGCACCTACCTGCGGGAGCTCGCGCTCGCCAAGCGAGCCAAGCCGACCGACGACCTGCTCAGCGACCTGGCCACCGGCGGCGACCTGACCGACGAGGAGCTCGGCGGCGTGGCCGCGTTCCTGCTCGGCGCCGGGCTCGACACCACCGCCAACATGCTCGCGCTCGGCACCTTCGCCCTGCTGCGCAACCCGGCCCAGCTCATCGCCCTGCGCGCCGACCCCGACCTGGCCGCCGGCGCCGTGGAGGAGCTGCTGCGTTACCTGTCCGTCGCCGCCACCGGTATGCGCGGCGTGCTGGAGGACGTGGAGCTCGGCGGCAGGCAGCTCAAGGCGGGCGACACGGTCGTCATCGCGATCAACGCCGCCAACAGGGACCCGGCCAAGTTCTCCGACCCCGACGTGCTCGATCTGCGCCGCTCGGCCGCCGGGCATCTGGCCTTCGGCCACGGCGTCCATCAGTGCCTCGGTCAGCAGCTTGCCCGCATCGAGATGCGTGTCGCGTTTCCCGCGCTGCTCACCCGCTTCCCGACGCTGCGGCTCGCCGTACCGGCTGAAGAGCTGTCGCTGCGCACCGACCCCTCGCAGGTCTACGGCGTGCACAGCCTGCCCGTCACCTGGGACCGGAGGTGAACGTGATGCGAACCTTCGTCTCGGTGACAGGGCTGCGTAAGTCCTACGGCGCCCACCGCGTCCTGGACGCCATCGACCTCACCATCCCGCAGGGCACCATCTTCTCGCTGCTCGGCCCCAACGGCGCGGGCAAGACCACCACAGTGCAGATCCTGTCCACCCTGATCAAGGCCGACGCGGGCGAGATCTGGGTCGCCGGGCACGACCTGGCCAAGGAACCCGACGAGGTGCGTGCCGCGATCGGCGTCACCGGCCAGTTCTCCGCGGTCGACAGCTTCCTCACCGGCGAGGAGAACCTGCGACTCATGGCCGACCTGCTCCACCTCGGCCGCACCAAGGGCCGCAGGCGCGTCCGCGAACTGCTGGAGCGCTTCGACCTCACCGATGCCGCGCGCAAGCCCGCGGTCACCTACTCGGGCGGCATGCGCCGCCGGCTCGACCTCGCCATGACCATGGTCGGCACGCCCAGGCTCATCTTCCTCGACGAACCGACCACGGGCCTGGACCCGCGCAGCCGCCGCACCATGTGGCAGATCGTCCGGGACCTCGTCCAGCAGGACGGCGTGACCATCTTCCTGACCACCCAATACCTGGAGGAGGCCGACGAACTCGCCGACCGCATCGCGCTGCTCAGCCAGGGCCGGCTGGTGGCCGAGGGCACCCCGCGGGAGCTCAAGCGAATGGTCCCCGGCGGCCACATCGTCGTGCGCTTCGCCGACGCCGACGGGTACCGCAGGGCGGTCGGCCACGTCGGCGCCACCTCCAGCAACGACGCGGCGCTCACCGTCCAGATCCCCGACTCCGGCGGAGTCAGGACGCTGAGGAAGCTCCTGGAGTGGCTGGACACGCATGCCATCGACGTCGCCGAGCTGTCGGTGCACACCCCCGACCTGGACGACGTCTTCCTCACCCTGACCCAGGAGCCCTCGGCCAAGGAGCCCTCCCGATGAGAGCGATCACCGACTCGGCAACGATGCTGCGGCGCCAGGTCAAACACATCTGGCGCTACCCCACCGTGATCCTCACGTTCGCGGCCGTGCCCGTGGTGTTCCTGCTGCTGTTCGTGTACGTCTTCGGCGGCACCATGGGCGCGGGCATCGGCGCCGACCGCGCCGCCTACGTCGGTTACCTCACCCCCGGCATCATGATCACGACGATCGTCGGGGCCGCGCAGGGGACCGCGATCTCGGTGGCGACCGACATGATCGAGGGCATCATCGCCAGGTTCAAGACCATGGCCATCGCCCGCGTCTCGGTGCTCACCGGGCACGTACTCGGGGCGATGGTGCAGACGTTCCTCGCGATTGCCATGGTGACCGTGGTGGCGTTGCTGATCGGGTTCCGCCCGTCCGCCTCGGTGCTGGACTGGCTCGGCGTGGTCGGTGTGCTGGCCATGTTCACCTTCGCGATCACCTGGCTGTCGGTCGCGCTCGCCATGGTCACCAAGAATGTGGCCACGGCCAGCAACCTGCCGATGCCGCTGATGCTGCTGCCGTTCCTCGGCAGCGGCTTCGTCCCGACCGAGTCGATGCCGGCCGGTTTGCGCTGGTTCGCCGAGCACCAGCCGACCACCCCTGTCATCGAGACACTGCGCGCGCTGCTGGCCGGGCGTCCGGCCGGGTCCAGCTTCCTGGAGGCGGCTGTGTGGAGCGCGGGCATCGCCCTGGTCAGTTATCTGTGGGCTCGCAGGCTCTACAACCGGTGAGGGTAGACGTGTTCAAACACATTCTTCAGCACCTGCCCTGCTGGTTCTCGCGCCGCTGGTCGGCGAGTATCTGCTGGGCGACATCGCCGTCGACGCCCTACCGATGATCGTCGGGCTGATTCCGCTCCATGGCGGTGGCGCGCTGCTGATCCGTGAGGTCGCGGGGGTCGAGCAGCAGCCGGCGAAGTCCGCGGCCCGGTTGGCGGTCGCGGTACCCTGCCCGATCTGGCCCCCGGCGCCATTCGCAACCTACGCGACCCCGACGCCGCCGAGGAGGACGAGATCTGACCCATCAGGCCCGCGATACTGGTGGAGTCGCCCACTCAGCTGTGGCGAGTTGCCGTTCCCCTAGGTCCTACTGGTGACGTTCCGTGCTTCTCGGCGGCGCAGCGGTTCAGCCGTGGAACCCGCGGAAGACGCCGTCCGCATCGGCGCTCTCGGCGAACTCGCCGAAATCCATGTTGCCGATGGAGAGGTTGGCATGAATCGCGGGGAGCTCGGAGGGGATGACACGCATCTCCCATGTGCATTCCAGTTCGATGACCAGGAACGGCATCTCCTGCGAATCGATGGTGACCTTGTCGGCGATGACGAAGAGCGGGTCCTTGTAGCCGTCCGGGAGCAGGGCGAGGAGCTGCTGCGAGGTGAGGCCTTGACAGGCGGGGTCCTCGACGACCTTCACCTGGTCCGAGAACTCCTTTGCCCAGCCGTCCTTGTCGATGTCGCCGAGCGAGTCGCGTACGGCCTGCCATCGTTCCTGGTCAGAGAAGTCGGTACGCACCACGAGCAGCGCGTCGGCTTGGGGCAACATGTCCATTAGACGATCTTCGAGGCAGAGCCAGTGGCTCCGCAAGCTCACCGACGACCGTAGTGGCGCTCGAACACTGTGAGGGGTTCGCCGGCCGGCTCGCTGCGGCCACCGAGCTGGGGCTCATCGTCCTCAGCGACCTGTTCCAGCGCGGCATCGCGGTCAAGGTGCTGGAGGGCATCGCGGCCGGCGAGCACACCTAGCGCTCCCTGTTTCTCGATTCGGCCCTGGCCCTGTCAGAGGACCGGCGCCGTGACATCGTCCGCAAGACCAAGGACGGCCTGGAGGCGGCCCGCCGCCGCGGCCGGGTCGGTGGCCGCCGACCCGTGGTCGACGACGGCAAACGCGCCGTCATCCTCGCCCGTCGCCGGCGCGGGGAATCCATCCGCACCATCGCCGTCGGCGTCAAGATCTCCATCGGCGTCGTCCACAAGACCCTCGCAGACGGGGGTCCCGGTAGTACGGGGGAAATTTCCAACGGAGATGCCTGACCTGCGAACCAGGTCGGCATGGCAGACCAGTCACCCGGCTGTGGTCGGAGCCTCGGCGGCGCCCGCAGCGTTGGCTTTGATCGCCTCCTGCAGCCACTCCGCCGCGCCCGGCCGGGTGTTGGCCTCGATGCCCACCCGGAAACGCGGGTCCTCCACGTACAGGTGGCTCTTTTGAACGTGCAGCTCGTGCGTCATGTCGTAGAACCAGCAGGCGATGTGCTGCAGCTGCGCCTCGGCCACGTCCATCGCCGCCTCGCTCGACGGGTCGGCGCCGGCGTCCATCAGCTCACGGATCCGCGCCTCGATCGCCGCGTTGTCGCGGTTGATCTGCTCCCACTGCTTCTTGCCGTAGGTCGCGACGCGCTTCGCGGACTGCGCCCACCCTGGCCTCCGCCCTGAGTGTCTCGGCGTTCAACGTCGGCACCGCGGCCGGGTCCTGGATCGCCGGTCGCGCCCTCGACTCCACGCTCGGCGCCACCGGTCCCGCCGTGGTGGGAGCCGCCATCGCCGCGCTGACCCTGATCCCCACGATCACCATCGCCGTCATCCAGCGCCGCCGCCTAGCGTTAGCCGCGCACTGACACTCCCCCGCCGAGCGTATGGCGTGGGGTCCCGGTAGTAATGGCGGTTCATCCAACAATGTTGCTGCTGACCTGCGGAGACTCTTTGGGAAACATGATCGTGGAACGACGGGCCAAGCTCTATCGATGCAGGTTGGATCCATATTCGTTGGATTTTCCGCCATTACTACCGGGCCCCCTCCACGCGTACGAGAACGGGCTCGTGGACCGCGGCGATCTGCCTGGCTGAGATTCCATCCTGCCGGGTGGTGCCGTCTCACCCCGCGGGGTGATGTCTGCCGGTGACGCCCGGCCTAGGTTCGACGTCGTGTCCTTTCCACGTCTACGCCTTCCGCTGGTGATCTCCCTCTTCGTGCTCGCCGTACTGCTCGGCTGGTCGGCACCGGCCCATGCCACCGGCGAACGGCTGGTCGACGACTACCGCTCCGTCTACGGCACGCCGGGCGTCGCGGCGGCCGTGATCGACGGGTCGTCGGTCGAGACGACCGTCGGCGGCCGGGACGGGGACGGCAACGCGGTGACGCCCCGGACCCGGTTCCGTACCGCGCCCTTGAGCAAGTCGATGACGGCGACGGCGATCATGCTGCTGACGGACCGATTCTCCCCGGACGACCCGGTCATCAAGGTTCTCCCCGAGTTCAAGACGGCCGATCCGCGCTACACCAAGATCACCGTACGCGCATCGAGCTAGATCCTCACGCCCGCACGAAACGAGGTCATCATGACTGCGTCCCCCACACGCTCCAGTTCTGCCAGATCAACCATTATCGATGTCACGTGGTTTTTCGCGATCGCCGTCCTGCTGTGTTTCGCGCTGTCCGTTCCGATGGTCTTCCGGCTCGTCCCGACGGACCTCTACAACCTCATCACTCCGATCCTGCAACTGACCCCGCTGCTCGCAGCGATCACCATGTGGCTTGCCCGACGACCCGGAACGTTCCGAGAGACGTTCGCCACCAGGTGGCGCGGCACACCCAAGTGGGCCGGCATCGGCATCGGCCTCATCGCCGCGATCGCCGCGATCCAAACCGCCATCGCACTGGCATCGGGGATCTGGCAGCTCAACCCACTTGACCAGATCTTCGCGGCGACCATGTGGATCGTTCCGGTCTTCCTCATGCAGTCGGTCTTCGCCATCGGCGAAGAGTTCGGCTGGCGCGGCTGGCTGGCGACGCGCGCCGCGTCATGGGGATTCTGGCCGCTGACCCTTGTCAGCGGTCTGGTCTGGATCGTCTGGCACCTGCCGGTCCTCGCCGTCATCGGTGATCGACCACCCTGGGACATCGTTGTCTACTTCGCGGGCATGCTGCCATGGGCGCCGCTGTTGCTCGCACTTCGCTGGCAGTCGGGGAGTGTCTGGCCCGCGGTTTTGACGCACGGAGCGATCAACAGCGTCCGGGTGTACCTGCTGCAATCCGTCCCCGACGCAACGGATCACCTGCTCATCGAAGTGATCGGCTGGGTGCTCACGCTTGCCGCTGCCATGTGGCTGATGCGCCCGAGCCGGGCGCAGCTCGTCCGCGGGCCTATTGAAGGTTAAGTTGATTCCTTGCTCGAGCTTGGCCGTTATCCCGTTGCGTAAGCCCAAGCCAGAGCCTCGTCCGCGACTTTCGCGAGGTCGGGCTGCGCGGGCGGGTAGCGGAAAATCGTGAGGCGATGATCATGCGGCGGAGCAGGGCGAGCATGTCGTCGAAGCTGAGCCGGCTCATGGTGCGGCGCCAGGGGTGAGGGTAAGAAATGCACCACACGGCCCAAACAGGGAGCACCTCTTCCAGGGTCGCCCCAGGCGACATCATCGGCCCCGTCGGCATCAATGGAGCGGGCAAGTCGACGCTGCTCCCATCATGCTCAAGCGTCAGATCAACATGTCCACGTAGACCAGGTTGACGATGGCATGGATGAGGATGATCACCCAGATGTTGCGGTAGCGCCCCCACAGGTAGCCCTGCATCAGGCCGAACATCCCCTGCGCCGCCACGACGGAGGCGATGCCGACGCCGATGGCCTCGGGGTTGATGTGGCTGACGTGCATCGCGGCGAACAGCAGCGCGGAGGCGAGGATCGCGGGCCATCTGCCGTACAGGGCCTCCAGTCTTGTCTGCAGCCAAGCCCGGTAGAAGAACTCCTCCAGCACGCTCGCCGTCAGCAGGGTGATCAGCGAGCCGACGGCGAGCGTGACGGGATCGGGCAGTTGCTGGGTGAGCGGCGGAGACAGCGGACTGACCTCCGCCAGCAGGAACCACGCGACGACGGCGGGCAGCGGGGCCAGCCATGTCACCGGCCTGGGGATGGATCCGGCGGCGAGGCCGTCCCCTCTGATCAGCCTGAACCCGACCAGCGGTACGACCACCAGGATCGTGATCTTAGCGACGGGGTAGAGCAGCCCCCGGCCGACGAGCGCCACCGCGATGGGGAAGGCGACCGCCGCCGCGAGCAGCAGCCAGGTCTCCTTGACCAGCCTCGGCCGCGGCAGGCCGGACAGCGGCTGGGGTAAGGCCGCGCGCGGCGCGACGAGCATGGCAAGGAGCACCGCGGCCAGCTGCGGCAGCAGCGCCGCCCACAGGGAGACGCCGGTGGCGCCGGGATCGGCCGACAGGCGGATCACGGTGTTGCCGGTGAGGATCAGTGACGTGTAGGCCAGAACGAACACCGCCAGGCCCGCCCCCGTCAAGAGGCCGGTTCTCGACATGTGTTTCATGATTGTCCCGGCTCAGGCCCGTTTCCTCCTGCCGTGGAACCAGCCGGACGTCATCCCTTGTGTTGACACGATCAGGCCGAGGTCGGGACCGATCTTTCCGCGAAATAGCAGACGGCCTGTGCCTCCGGTACGGCAGGCAGCACCTGGAGTAGCTCCGGCCTGCACCCGCCGTCCGCCCCCTCCGACGCCGCCTTGCCCGACGCCGGCACCTGACAGCGGGCGTGGAAGCGGCAGCCGCCGGGGATGCGCGTCGGGTCGGGCGGCCCGCCGGTCAGCACCACCCGCTCGGGCGACTCGGGCAGCACCGACAGCAGCGCCTGCGTGTAGGGGTGCTTGGACGCCTTCAGCACCTCTTCGACGGGTCCCGACTCGACGAACCAGCCCGATCGGGAACCCGCCCTCGGCGGTATCACCGTTACCTGCCGTGACCTGCGGCGACGCTCCCCGTTTGGGCCGTGTGGTGCATTTCTTACCGTCACCCCGAGTTGGGACGGTTGGCTCTGCCGGTGCGTCTCTGGGTGGAGATGCGGGTGCCGTCAACCAGGACGACCTCCCCGCCCCGAGCGGCGATCTTCTTCAGGTGTCACATCCGCGTGGTCGCGACAGTGAGGTCTGCCATCTGGGTCAGACGTAGGGAGGTGGACTCATCGGCCGGCGTCATCACGGTCATCCGGTGTCCCGTCTCCGAAACACTGGTGGAGACAAAGTTCAGCTGAAGCTGCCCGACAAGAGGGCTGTCGAGGCGTTTTGTCTCGTACTGCTGGGGCAGTACGTCGTGGCGAGCCCACAGTCGGGCGAACTCCTCTGATCGTTCCCGAAGGTCGTCAACGACTCCGGCAGCGGCAGGGGCGCCGAGGCCGGTGCCGACTTCGGCGCGCATTCTTGCGACCATCCGGGCGGCAACCAGCTCACCGTCGATGTAGCGGCTGCGCCAGTCGGGGTCGGTGAAGAACTGCACCGCGCAGTTGCGTTCACCAGGTGGGATGAGGTCAAGGTCGGTGAACAGGAACCGGTAGGCACGGTTGTATGCCACCACATCGAACAGCGGCGTTTGCAGGCACGCAGGGAACGGGTCGAGCTTGTCCAGGACAGGTTGAAACGCCGCGGTGAGTCCCGGGGCACATTCGGTGGGCTCGGCTTTCGGCGTACTTGATCCGGCGAGCTGGTGCAGGTGCCGTCTCTCGATGTCATCCAGATGCAGGGCTCGGGCGATCGCCTGCAGGACATGAATGCTGACGTTGATGGGCCGGCCTTGTTCGAGCCAGGTGTACCAGGTGACGCCGACCCCCGCGAGGACGGCGACCTCTTCGCGCCGTAGTCCGGGTGTCCGCCGTCGCCCTGTGGACGGGAGACCTACCTGCTGCGGGGTCACTCGTTCGCGCCGGCTGCGGAGGAAGTCACCGAGCTCGCGCCGGATCGCGGCGGGCCTGGTCCCTGTCATGCCTTCATCCTCCCGCACGGAGAACCCGGTATCCAGGTAGTGGCTGGTACCCCCATAAATGGGCTCCTGGTGCCAGGATAAGCGGCCCTTCAAGGTTGACGGCATGGCCACATCTTCTGCACCACATGCCAACCCCTCCTCCCGCACAGGCGAACCTGACAGGGAGAACGACCGTGCCGCGCCGCCGCCTGCACCGGGTCCATCGGAGCCCCCGACTCCGGGGCTGGGGATGGGCCGGCTCCTGACGACACTGTCGGCGTTGCTGTTGTCGGTGGCCGGTTTCGCGGCGGCGGGTATCGCCGTGCCCGACATCGGTGCTTCCCTGGGGGCCACGGCTGCCGAGCAGTCGTTGGTGGTGTCGGTGTACGCGTTGGGGTTCGCCGTTCCGATGGTCCTCGGGGGCAGGCTCGGGGATCTGTACGGGCGACGCCGACTCTTCCTGTTCGGCATGGCCGGTTTCACCCTGTTCTCCCTGGTCGCGACCCTGGCCCCGAGCATCACCGTGTTGATCGCCGCGCGGGCTCTCACCGGGATCTCTGCGGCGGCCATGGTTCCCCAGGTGCTGGCGACGATCACGGCGTCCACCCAGGGGCCTGAACGTGCCCGTGCTGTCGCGCTGTTCGGTGCGACCGCCGGCGGGGCCACGGCGATCGGTCAGGTCCTCGGCGGCCTGTTGCTGTCCGTCCCCCTGCTCGGCGCCCCCTGGCGCATGGTCTTCGCGATGAGCGTGCTCATGGGCGTGATCGCGTTCGGTGCTGCGCTGCGCCGGCTGCCCGATACCAGTGCGCCCAGCCACCGGTCGCTCGACCTGATCGGGACGGCACTGCTCGGGCTCGCCCTGCTGGCACTCATGATCCCGATCTCCCAGGGCGGCGCACTGGGCTGGCCGGTCTGGTGCTGGGCGCTGCTGGGGGCAACGCCGGTGCTCTTCGCAGCGTTCTGGCGGTGGCAGTTACGGCTGCACCGCAGTGACCGCGTTCCGCTCGTTCCGCCGCCCGTGTTTCGACTCAGCTCCTACCGGATCGGGCTGATGATGGCGTTGATGCTCCAGTCCGCGTTCGGTGCGTTCACGTTCCTCTACGCGATCTCCACGCAGACGGGGCTCGGATGGTCTCCCATGCACGCGGCCCTGGTGCTGTTGCCGTTCTCCCTGTGCTTCCTTACCGTGTCGATCTGGTCGGGGAAGCTCGCGCCCCGTTTCGGGTTCCGCAGGCTCCTCAGCATCGGCGGACTCATCCAAGCCGCACTCCTGAGCATCACAGCCGTCTCCGTGTTCCTCCAGGGTGCCGGCCTGAACTCGTGGACGTTCGCCGCCCTCCTCGTCGGAGTCGGTGTCGGTCAGGCCTTCATGTTCGGGCCGCTCGTCGGAGCGATGATCGCCGAGATCTCTCCAGCATCCGCGGGAGCAGCATCCGGCGTGTTTCAAACCACACAGCAAGCCGCTATGGGCCTCGGCGTCGCCGTCGCCGGAGGCCTACTCGGTGCGGCCCTGGCCGGTTCCACAGCCCCGACAGGTCAGGCTTACATGAGCGCGCTGGCGATCTGCATGCTCGTCCAGGCAGCATTCGCCATCACGTTCGCCCTATGCGCGCTCGCCCTGCCCCGGCGCTGACACGAAGAATCCCGCGCGGCGTCCAGTGTCGTGTTCGTGGCATTGCACGCCGCGCTGAAAGCCGGCATCAACCACCTTCTGGCCAACGACAACTGGTTGCCGCCGGCAGCGACGGGCTACGCGGCGATGCTGAGACAGTGCAAGCGTGGATACGCAGATGGCAAGTCAGGCAGTGATCGTCGAGGGCACCGGGAGGCCCAGGAGGGCCTGCGTCGCTTCTTCGGTGACAAGGCCGCGGCGATCGCGGCGGAGTATCCGTCCCGTGGGCGGCCGGTGCAGGCCGCCGCAGCGATCCTGAGCGATCTCGACTGGGCGTGGGCCGGTCGTGCCAGTGACCGAATGCTCAGTGAGCACACCCCGGTCTACTCCTACGGGTTCGCCGACCGTACGGCGCCGCCGATCTTCCCCCTTCCCGGTGGCGTGGAGCCGCTCGCCTCGCACGGATCGGAACTGTCGTTCCTGTTCCCCGGGGCCGCGCTCACCCGCGAGCAGCGGAAGCTCGGCGACATGATGATCACGTACTGGTCCCGCTTCGCGGCGACCGGCGACCCCAACGCTCCTGGCCTGCCGCGCTGGAGCCCCGTGCGCACCGGGCATGTCCATCGCCTGGCTCCGGGCCCCGGTGGCGTCGGCATCTACAATCAGGACGCCCTCCACAAACTGACCTTCTGGGACCGCCTGGCCGGCGTCTACCGGGTGCCGGCCGAGGAGGCCGGTCCCGGTGCCGGCGCCTGACCGCCCGCTCCCAGGGGTCCGGCGTGGGGCCGGATCACCTCACCGCCCGCTCCTGGACGGCGGGTGCATGCCCGGTGGGCTCCGCCTGGCAGGCGCCGGAGGCGCGGAAGGGTTCGGCGAGCTGGGCCAGATAGGCGGTGGGGTAGTCGGGTTTGGCGGCCATGCCCAGTTGCTCGGAGGTGAAGCGCCGGGCCGGGTCGTAGGAGAAGGTGCCGAGCAGGTGGTCCCAGGCCAGGGTGAACAGACCGAAGTTGACGTCGCCGACGCCGGCCCACTTCAGATGATGGAAGCGGTGACCCTCGTTGAGCGCGAGCACGTACTTCAAGGCGCCGATGCGGTAGTCGGCGTTGGAGTGCTGCAGCAGCAGCTGGACGGCGACGGCGAGGGCCAGCGCGGAGGCGACGTCGACCGGTAGGCCGATGAGGATGAGCGGGGCGACGCCGGCGCTCATCTCAAGGGTCTGGTGCAGGGGGTGCTTCATCAGGCCGTTGAAGCCGTAGAAGCGCTTGATCGAGTGGTGGACGGCGTGGAAACGCCACAGCAGGCTGATCTTGTGGCTGGCGTAGTGGGTCAGCGTGATGCCGAGGTCGGCGATCAAAACCGCGACCAGCACCTGCAGCACGAACGGCCAGGAGTGCGGCCACACGTCGGCGACGGTGACGGTGGCGGCCAGCACCGGGATGACGCCCACGCTGATGAGCAGTAGTAACTCGTTGACGCCGGCGTGGGCGACGTCACGGCCGCCGTCTCCGGCCGGGCTGTTCCACTCCGCCTCGTACGGCAGGGCTCGTTCGGCGGCGAACGAACAGCCGATCGCGGCCGGCAGCAGGCCGATCAGCCACAGCTTGGAGGCGCCGGTGGCGGCCAGGGCGATGGCGGCGCCGTTGACGCCCAGCAGCATGAACGGCACGTAGCCATAGCGGACAACAGATTTCAGCATGCGCATCAGCGTCGCGGCCGCCGGCCCCCTCGGGCTTGGATGAATCCGCTGGGCTGCGATCCAGGCCATGCCGGTCCTGCCAGGCGACAGGGCGGGGCCGGCTGACGTCGTTTCGGGTCACGCTCCGGACGACGTCTTGGGCCGGGCCTCAGACAGCAGGCGTCAGGCAGCGGGGCGTACGAGGTGGACCAGGTGGGAGGGGGCCAGGCCGAACATCTCGTGGCAGACGCGGGTCAGGTGAGAGCTGTCGGCGAAGCCGGCACCGTGCGCGGCCTCGGTGAGCGTGGCGCCGCCGCGCACCGCCTCGATCGCGTGCAGCAGGCGGGCCCAGCGCCGCCAGGCCGGAAACGGCAGCTGCAGGTGCTCGGCGAACAGATGCCCCAGCCGGCTGGCCGACACCCCGACCCGGGCAGCGAGCTCGCCCAGCAGCAGCGGCCCGTCGATGAGCTGAGGGACCGCCTCCAGCGCGCGGGACAAAACGGCGGGAATTCCTCTCGTGTCGGCGGTTGGCCCGATCGAGCACAGCACGCCGGACAGAGTCGCCGGGCCGGTGACCGCGGCGGTGGCCAGCGGGCGGGCGGCGACCTGCCAGGTGCTCACGATGTCCGCATCTCCGGCCGTGGCGATGCGGGCACCGGCCGCGCGCGCAGCCGGATGGGCCGGATCGAGGTAGGCCAGCAGGCCATGAGCGCCGGGGGCGGCTCGCAGTTCGTGCCGGACACCGGCCGGGATGATCGCGGCCTCGGTCCGGCGCTGGTGGCCGTGCCGGTCGGTCAGCATCACCTCGCCGTCGAGCACCAGCAGGACCTGCACCGCGGCGTGCGCGTGCGGTTCGGCCGACCCGATCGCGCCGGTGAAGGCGAGCAGGCCCGAGGAGGCCATGGCCGTGCCCGCCCAACGCGCTGCCTGCGCCTGCTCGCCACGCGGCATTCCTGGTCCTCCACCCGGGTCCGCGGCACCAGCCGCAAAGGAGTGCTGAGCAACCATCGCCACCCTATGTGTTCGCGAGGCTGGTCATCTCAGTGTCAATCAGCCTTCGGTTCTCAACACCCGCGTCATCGGTGAGGCGACAGCTGCGAAACGCTCTCTGAAGCAGCCCGCGCAGGACTTACCGGCTCAGTCATGTGCCGCCGGTGTCAGGAAGCATCCCAGAAGTCGGCGTAGCGGCCGGCGCGGCGGAGCAGCTCGTCGTGGCGGCCTTCTTCCACGATCCGGCCGCCGTCGAGAAAGACGATGCGGTAGCCGCGCGGCCAGGTGCCGGCGGAACGACAGTTGCACCCGGCCGTCGAGAAGATGCCCGATTCCGGACGACGCAGCCGTGAACAGCAGGCGGACGAGCAAGCCGGCCGCACCGGCGATCACGACGGACCAGACATGACCATGATCGATCGGGCCGGACGACAGCAGGCTGCGGCCCAGTTCGACGACCGCCAGCAGCGGCGCCAGACCCGCGACAGCGCCGATCACCTGCAAGATGACAACGGTGGCGAAGCTTCACCGGTAAGGGCGCAGCAACCCTGCCACGGACTGTCCCCCGCGTCATCGGCGTCCAGTGAGGATGGGGACTGTCCCCTCGTCGGCGCAGAGTCGGTCGTGGTCATCGCTCTCCTGTCTTCGTGGCGCGGCCCCTGTCAGCCGACGAGGGCCCTCCGGAGAAACCCGAGGATCTCTACCTGCGCGGCCTTCGCTCGTCTCGCGGAGCAAGGCAGGCATGCTGACGAAGGCTCGCCCTGACCGCCGTCTCCACGACTCGGCGCGGGTCGGGGCTGGCGAGATAGTCGCACGCCTTCGTCAGCATCACCGTTTCGTCAGCATCACCGCCAAGAGCCTGCGGCGTCACCGTGCAGAACGTGCTGCGGTGAAAGCGACTTTCTCCGGCCCGGTCAGCCGTCCATCGCCAAGCCGTACAGGGCTGCGAGCGCGTCGTCGATGGGGTGAGGCTGCGGCTTGCCCGAGGAGTCGAGCCTGCTCCACCTCTGCAGGTTCATCGCGACGGACATCTGCCGCTTGGTGTCGGCGCTGGTCATGGAGATCGCTCCGGCGCCCCAGACCGTGCCGCCATTGCCCCAGAAGGTGGCGCCGCCGGGGACCTCCATCGGATACACCCCGAGGCCGTACTCGATCGTCTTGCCCTCCTGGGAAATGACCGTGACGGTGCGTTGCATCTGCGCCAGCGACGACTGGCTGACGATCTTGCCGGCGAACAGCAGGCCGAAGAAGCGGTTGAGATCGGCCACGGTCGATACCAGCGAACCCGCCACACCCGCATACGACATGTCAAAGACGCTGAAGTCCCGCGGTGGGTCGATCATGCCGAACCATGCCTCGTACATCTGCGAGTGCGGCCCGCTGAGATGCGGCTCATCGGGAAACTCGGTGTCTTGGAGCCCGGCGCGCTCGATGACGTTCTGAGTGATGTACTTCTCGGCCGTGGTACCGGTCACCTGTTCCAGGAGTTGACCGAGGAGCAGGTAGTTGGTGTTGGAGTACAGCCCCGGCGTGCCGCCCGGGGCGCTGAAGGCGGGTGCGGTGACCCCCATCTCGATCAGTTCAGCGGGATCGAACCGGGTGAACCGGTGGTCGTCCAAGCTCTGGGGCCTGGTGTCCGCGAGGACGGGGAACGGCTTGAGGGAGGGGTAGGCGTAGGGGAGGTATTCGGCGAGGCCGCTGGTGTGGTTGATCAGCATCCGGACCGTGATCGCATCACCTCGTTCGCCCGGGACCAGTTTCGGCAGGTAGTGCCCGATCGGAGCGTCGAGCCCGATCTGACCGCTCTCGACCTGCTGCAGGACCGCGGCGGCAGTGAAGGTCTTGGCGATGCTGCCGACACGGTGCCGCATGTCGGCGGTGACAGGGCGGCCGGTGGCGAGGTCGGCGACCCCGGCGGCGCCGCGCCAGACCTGATCCTCGGCGCGCACCTCGGCGAACAAGCCCGGAACCCCGGCGCGGTGGACGTTCTCGATGGCGGTGTTCAGCTCTGCGGGATCCAGCAGGTTCCTCACGACATGTGCCCTTTCGTCTTTCTCGGATGAGCTCCGCATTGGCCCGACGGCTCGCGGAACACGGCACGTCGGCCGACCGCTGCCCGGCCGTCCGATGCGCCCATGCCCTCATTATGCACGCAGTGCGTGCAACATCGAGTGCATACGTTAGGCTGGGACCCGGCGAGAGGAGCAAAATGGCAGGCCGAAGGCGCTGGTCGACCGAGGAGATCCTGGATGCGGCGGCGGAATTGCTGCGCACGAGCGACGCCGAGTCGTTCAGTGTGCGCAAGCTCGCCGCGGTGCTCGGGACCGATTCCTCCAGCCTCTACCGGCACTTCCGCAGCAAGACCGAACTGCTGCGCGCGGTCGCCGACCGGATCCTCCTGGCCGCCATGGACGGCTACCACCCCGAGGGCGACTGGAAGCAGCGCATCACCGCCCTGGCCCTGCGCGTGAGAAAGGCCTTCGGTCAGCATCCCCAGCTCGCCGCGGTCTGGGGACGCTACGCCTCAGGCGGCACCGGTTCCCGACTGGTCATGGAAGAGACACTGCAGGCGCTGCGCGCGTCAGGACTGCCCGACGAGCAGATCCCGGCGCGCTACCACCGCATCGCGGTCCTCATCGCCGCGTTGATCGCCTCCGAGGCCGGGATCAGCGCCCTCACCCCCGACGAATACGAACAAGGCATGGAGCTGTTCCGCGTCGCGGTACTCGGCGCCGACCCCGAACACTTCCCAGCCCTGGCCCACTTCGCCCGCGACGTCCGCCCTCTCGGGGTGGACCGCCGCGCCGCGTTCGAAGAAATCCTCGCCGTCCAACTCGCCCACATCGAGGCCGCGATCCGCCTGAGCTAGCCGACCTGGCCGCGCTGCTGCACACCGCGTCTGAACCACCGCGCCGAGCTTTTCCGGCTGCAGCCGGCCGCCGACGAGCTGCACCGCGGTGTTGGCGCCGAACCCGTCCAGCACCCGGGCATAGGCGCCCTCCAGCGCACCGGCGAGCTCGGCCAGACGCCCGGCCGACTCGACCTCCAGCTCCAGCTCCAGCGAGGTGAGGATGCGTGGCCGCGCCTGCTGCCAGGCATCCCCGTCCAGCAGCCGAGCTCACGGATCGCTCCACCGCTCGGAGCCCTCGGCGAATGGTGGGGCACCTGCTGACGGCGGAGGTCCGCGCCGACCTGGAACGGATGCTGGTGGTGGATGCGGGGCTGGGGATGACCCGGCTGGAGTGGCCGGTCAGCCCCGCCCGGGACGGCTCATCGACCTCGGTGAAGACCGCGATCGACAAGCTGACCCGGCTGCGCGCTGTCGGCCTCGGTTTCCTGGCCGGGCACGGTGGGAACCGTCAGCACGCCACATGCCGGCACCGACTCAGCGCTCCCCATCCACGCTTGATCGTCAATTGCTTCGCGTCGGGGAACCGGATGGGCAGAACTCGGCCTGGATCACAGTCTTAACCATGTCAAGCGAGTTGTACCGGCCATACCGGTCGATGTTCATGTTGGTGGCGATCATGCGCTTGGCGTCCCGGGTGCCCATCGCGAAGGAGAACCCGCCGGTGATGGCGCCGCCGATGCCCCAGACCTTCACACCGCACGACAGCTCCCACGAAAAGACGCCGGTACCGTACGTGGTGTCCGGGATCCACGTGTCCTTCCAGGTGCCGTCCGGCATCTTGATCCCAGTCTTGACCATGGTGAACATCTCCCGCTGCTGGGCGTCCGGGAGAAGCTTGCCGCGCAGCAGCGCGCTGGTGAATCGGTGGAGATCACCGATCGTGGAGACCATGCCGCCGGCCGCCCAGCCGGTGGTGGCACTCTGGTCGGTCACGTCGTAGACCTTGGCGTCGGTCTCGGCGGCGAACAACGTCGAGTAGTGCCGTGGGTGTGGGCCGCGTATCTTCGTCTCCAGGCCGGGGAGGTACGTCCCGGTCAGGCCCAGCGGACGGACGATGCGCCGCGAGATCTCGCCGGCGAGCGTCTTGCCGGTCACCTTCTCGACGATCATCCCGGCAAGGATGTAGCCGGTGTTGGAGTACACGAAGCCGTCACCCGGTGCCGCGAAGGAGCGCGGATTGCGCAGGCCGATCCGCACGAGCTGCTCGGGGGTGTAGGTGTCATAGCGGTGCTCAAGCCACGCAGGGCCGGAGAACTTGGCGAACTCCTCCTGATCGTTGCCGTAGTTGAAGATCCCGCTGGTGTGGTTGAGCAGGTGCCTGATGGTGATCGTGCCACCGTCGTTGTTGTTGCCCTTGACCAGGCCCGGCAGCCACTTGTCGACGGTGTCGTCGAGGCTCAGCTTCCCTTCGCCCACCAGTTGCAGGACCACGGTGGCCGTGAACGGCTTGGTGGCGCTGCCGATACGGAACCGCTCGTGCGGCTGACGCTTGCGGCCGGTTCGGGTGTCGGCCACCCCCGCCGAGCCGAACCACCGCCCACGCGGGTCGCGAACCTCGGCGACCATGCCGGACGCACCGTCGGCCACGGCCTGGTCGAGCGCTTGCTGGATCTGGGTGTGGGCGGGGGTGTCCGCCGCGGAGGCAGATGCCGCGGGGATCGACGTCGCGGCTTGCGTCAACGCGACGGCGGCAATGAGCAGCCCTGCCGTTGAGGGGAGAGATTTGGTCATGTCGATTCCTTCCAGGCGATGGACATCAGCGCGACTCTGATCGCCTCGCTCGCGATAGTACGCATTCAGTGCGAACAAAAAGCTATCTTGCATTCACAAAATTGGCAACACAATTTTCGGAAGTCATGCAGGTGATAGCCGTCAAACTTGCAATGAGCATGTGAATAAATGCAAGTCGAATGAATGCACTTGCAATGAGGTGCCGACAAACGCAATACTGTCCATCCGCCCGCGGACACATCAAGCGGACCGGGCACGGCACAGCGACAGGAGGCACGCCTAATGCCGGGAGGCAGACTGACGCACCAGGACCGCCAGCACATTGCCGCGGGACTGATCGAAGGACTCACCTACACCGAGATCGCCAAGCGCCTGCAACGGCCGATCTCCACCATCACCCGGGAGGTGACCCGCAACGGTGGAGCCGACGGCTACCAGGCCGACCGAGCACATCAGGCGACCGAAGGCCGGGCTCGCCGGCGCAAGCAGGCCCCCACCCCGGCCCCGGTGCCACCGGCTGCCACCGGCGCACCCGGGCGAGACCCCCAAGCGGTTCACGCCCTGGAGGAACGACTCATCGCAGCGATGACCGCGACAGGGCTGCCGCGAATGACCGCCCGGGTACTCGCCTGCCTGTACACCATCGACAGCGGGAGCCTCACCGCCGCTGAACTCGTCCAGCGTCTCCAGGTCAGCCCGGCATCCATCTCCAAGGCCATCGGCGAACTCGAACAACACGAACTGATCCGGCGTGAACGCGAGCCGCACCGCCGGCGCGACCGGTACGTCATCGACCCTGACGTCTGGTACCGAGCCTGGCTGGTCAGCGCCCGGCAGAACGCCATAATGGCCGATCTCGCCCGTGACGGAGCCGAAATCCTAGACCCCAGCACTCCCGCCGGCGTCCGACTGCAGGACATGAGCCAGTTCTTCGAGCATGTCAGCCAAAACTTGATTCACGCTGCCGAGCAGTGGCGGCAGGATTTCATGTCGAGGCGAGCGATAGATCGTTCACGGCTTAGCCCCAATACTCGCGAGTAGAGTCCTGCCGTCCTGCCGTCCTGACACGGTCATCCGTACCGCCGCGCACGCTCACCGCACCGCCTGCACCCGCTTCCTCGCTGCCAGCGGACATGTGCTCAAGTCGGTGGCCGACCGCGACCTGCTGGAGGCCTGCCGCGTCGCCATGCGTGGCGAACCGTTCTTCTACCCGGGCGCGATCACCGCCCTCATCCGCGACTACCTGCAACGCCACCAGCGGGGCGAGCCGATTCCCGACACCGTCCTGACGCCGCGCGAAGAGGAGATCGTCAAACTCATCGCCGAGGGCCGCTCCGGCAAGCAGATCGCCGACATGCTGTTCATCAGCGTCAAGACCGCGGAACGGCACCGCGCCAACATCCTGGCCAAGCTCGGCCTGCGTGACCGGCTGGAGTTGACCCGGCATGCCATCCGTACCGGCCTGATCGAGCCCTGACCGCTGCCCGGACATTGCCCCGGCAGGGGATGGGTGTGGGTCGAGATCCGCGCCTTCCGCGGAGACCGGTTGAGGGCATAGCTGTCCCCGTCCGCTGTCCGTCGCGGCAGGCATACAGATGCCGTCCGATGCGAATGGGGTCCGTTCACCTGCGGAAATGGGTGCTGGACCCGATGGTGATGCCGCTAGGTGCATGTGATGGTGGCATAGAGCCCCTGCCCTGCCGGCCCGGAAGGAGGAGTCGTGGCACAGTCCGGCACCGACCCGCTGCACGCTCTTGAGGAGCAGATGCAGCCGAGCGATCCGCAGGTCGCTCGCGCCCGGGAAGCAGGGCGCCCACGCCAGCCGCGCGCATACCCGCGACGGCGCGGCCTGGCCTTGGCTCTGCTGGTGCTCTCTGTGACGATGCTGGTCACGGGCATGGTGCTGCCGCAGGGCCTGCTCCTGGCGGCGGGCCTGGTCACGGCGCCGTTGGCGACGCATCTGCTCACCCCCCTCCCCCCGCGCAGAACCTCCGCC